>JAAZAB010000008.1 GCA_012514555.1 Lentisphaerota bacterium | reverse complement strand
TGGCCTCGTTGCCCATGGACCACATGATGACGCACGGGTGATTCTTGTCGCGCTCAACCATCCTGACGTTGCGATCTACATGGGCTGCCTCCCACCGCCGGGGATTGGCCAGCGAATTCTCGCCGTAGCCCATGCCATGGCTTTCCACGTTCGCCTCGCCCACGATATAGATGCCGTACCGGTCGCACAGGTCGTACCAGCGCGGGTCGTCCGGATAGTGGCAGGTCCGGACGGTATTGACGTTGTGGCGCTTCATCAGCTCGATGTCGCGAACCATGCCTTCAAGCGTGACCGCGTAGCCCGTCCCGGGCTCGATCTCGTGGCGGTTCACGCCCTTGAGCAGTATCTTCCGGCCGTTCAGGAACAGCGCGTTCCCCCGCACCTCCACCTGCCGGAACCCGAACCTGCAAGGCACGGTTTCGAGAACCGTTCCGCACGGCGCGCGCAGCGTGAGCAGCAGGGTGTAGAGATACGGGTCCTCGGCCGACCACTGCCGCGGCGCCGCAATCCGGACCTCGCCCTGGACCTGCGCCTCGCGCCCGGCCGCCACCAGCTCAAGCCCGAAACGCATGAGGGACGAGCCCGCGCGGACGCCGTCCGCATCCGCCAGCACCGCTTCAAGCGTCGCAGAGGCCGGCGCGCCCCCGAGGTTGACGACACTGGCGCCGAGCCGGAACACGGCGTCGCAATACGAGGAGTCGAACTCGCAGCGCGCGAAGAAGTCCCGCACGTGCATCGGCGGCCGCGCAAAAAGCCGGACGCCCCGGAATATGCCGCCAAGCCGCCAGAAATCCTGGTCTTCGAGAAAACTGCCCGCGCACCACTTGTACACCTGCGCCGCGACCGCGTTGCTACCGGGCTTGAGAAAGCGCGTCACGTTGAACACGGCCGGCGTCCGGCTTTCCTGGCTGTACCCCGCGTATTCGCCGTTGACCCACAGGTAGAACGCGGACGCCACGCCGTCGAACTGGATGAAAACCTGCTGCCCGTTCCAGTCCGCCGGCATCTCGAATTCGCGCAGGTATGACCCCACGGGGTTGGGCTCCTTGCGGGCCGTGTAATGCGCGGGCACTTCCCCCGTCACCAGGGGCGGAGTCGGCGAATGGGGATATGTGACGTTCGTGTAGATGGGAGTGCCGAAGCCTTGCATTTCCCAGTTCGAGGGGACCGGGATTTCCTTCCAGGCGCCCGCGTCGAAGCCGGGCTTGAAGAAATCCAGCGGCCTCTGGTCGGGATGCGGAACCCAGTTGAAGCGCCAGCTTCCATTCAGGGACAGGACTCGCGGCGAATCCCCCGCCCCGCCCAATGCCGAGCCTTCGTCAGGGTAAGGAAAAAGCGTGGCAAACGGCGCTTCCTTGTTGACTCCAAGGCACCCCTCGTTTTCCCACTCCCGCGGCACTTTTTTGGCGTCTGTCATTGTCGTGTCTTCCTTTCCCGGATTGCATGCGCCGGCTATCGCGCAAAATGCGGCCAGTCTAGCATTTCGGCAAATCATGTCCAATCCGATGTTTGACTTTCCGGCTTCTTCGCGGTAACCTCCCCTGCATGAATGTTTTACCTGCGACTCCGAGCCCGCCGCCCTATCCGCCCCCGACC
This sequence comes from Lentisphaerota bacterium, assembly GCA_012514555.1. Classification (GTDB taxonomy): domain Bacteria; phylum Verrucomicrobiota; class Kiritimatiellia; order JAAZAB01; family JAAZAB01; genus JAAZAB01. The sequence goes on along the minus strand of JAAZAB010000008.1, from coordinate 1,170 downwards.
GCGCGATGCGGAGGCCGGGGGACATGAAGATTCTTGTAACGGGCGGAGCGGGCTTTATAGGCAGCACCCTTGTCGACCGCCTGCTGGAGCGCGGCGACCAGGTGTCGGCCGTGGATAATTTTTCGACCAGGCGCAGGGAGTTCCTTGCGGGCGCCTTGAAGCACAGCGGCTTCCGCCTCGCGGAAGCGGATCTGCTGACCGGCGAGATTCCAGCCGGGCTCATGCAGGGCTGCGACCTTGTCGTGCACTTGTCGGCCAACGCCGACGTGCGGTTCGGGACCGAGCGGCCCGCCCGCGATTTCGAGCAGAACACGACGGTCACGTTCCGGGTGCTGGAGGCGATGCGGAAAAACGGAGTGAAGCGGATCGCGTTTTCCTCCACTGGCTCCGTTTACGGCGAGCCGTCCGTTTTCCCGACGCCCGAAGACGCTCCGTTCCCGGTGCAAACGTCCTTGTATGGGGCGTCCAAGGTGGCGTGCGAGAGCCTGATCCAGGCATATTGCGAGGGGTTCGGGTTCCAGGGATATATTTTCCGGTTTGTCTCGATCCTGGGCGAGCGTTACACTCACGGGCACGTCTGCGATTTCTACAAGAAGCTGCGCGCCGATCCTTCGCGCCTGCGCGTGCTGGGGGACGGCCGCCAGAGAAAGTCGTACCTGTACGTGCAGGATTGCGTGTCGGCGATGCTATGCGCGCTCGACCACGCGCTGGACAGGGTGAACATATTCAACCTTGGAACCGACGAGCATTGCGAGGTGAACGATTCGGTCAGGTGGATATGCGAGCGCCTCGGCGCCAGGCCGGCGCTGGAATATTCCGGAGGAAAACGCGGCTGGGTGGGAGACAGCCCGTTCATTTTTCTTGACTGCTCCAAGATCAGGGCTATGGGATGGCGCCCTACCCTGACCATTCGCGAAGGCATTGAAAAGACGCTGGACTACCTGGTGAAAAACCCCTTCGTAATGGAGCGGGACTAGAGCGGGGGCAACGGCATGAGCGACACAGCCCAGGCGATGGCGGACATTGAGCTTTCGATAGTGGTGCCGGTGTACCAGGAGGAGCAGGCCGTACCTGTATTCTTGAGCCGCATCCAGCCGGTCCTCGAACGGATCACCGCGGATTACGAGATCATCTTTTCGATGGATCCGGGCTGGGAATCATGGGGGAATA
>JAAZAB010000074.1 GCA_012514555.1 Lentisphaerota bacterium | reverse complement strand
GATTTCCTTATTCAACCCATATTGTCACATCCTGATTTCCGTTTGACATCTTTTTGTTAGATACCATCTTCCACATGGAAGTGCTGTTCCTCGTCCTCGTCCTCGAACAGCCTCCCCTGAACCCGAACCCTGAACCCTATCCCCTATATCCTATCCCCTATATCCTATCCCCTCGTCCTTGGATATTCGATTGCTCTTTCCAGGTTCACATCAAATCCAGGTACACGCCGCGCGGGCCGGTCTTGCTGTCATCCCAATTCGCAGGCTTCTCGCCGTCAACCGATTTGACCTGCCGCGAGGTCATCCTGATGCCGTGCGCCTCGCGGTCGCGAATGGCGACCTTCTTGGTTTGAAACTCCTGCTGCAGCACGCGCAGGCGCGGCTCTCGCACATACCGGACGAACAGGACTTCCGGCTGCGTATCGGCCAGGTAGATCGCGGGGCACCCCGGGGGCGTGAACCGGTAATCCTTGTTCATGATCGTCCCGCCGATGCGGAACCGCTTCGCGTAAGTGAAGCCGTCCTGGGCGTACAGAACGGTGAAAACCTTTTCCCGGTCCGCAACTGCCGCGTACATCATGTTCGTGTCTACAAACAGCTTTTCAGGCGGCGGCATGACCCGGAACCTGCCGTCGCGCCAGAACACCATCAGCCTGTCCAGCGACGAGCACTTGAACAGGGCCGCGGCCTTGACGGCTGAGCCGAGATAGCCTTTTTCCGCATCGTGCCCGATTTCAAGTTCGTCCGCGGTGAGCTCCCGCACTTCGATCTCCTTGAAAGCCTTGATCAGGGTCCTCCGCGGGCGGCCGCGGGCAAAGTCATTCAGCAAAGCCCGCAGGTACCGCACGGCATAGGCCTTCAGGTTGCCTAGGTTCTTTTCGGCCCGCGCGACCGCTTCGCGGACCGCGGCGATCTCGCGCCGGTTCTTCTCGGCGTCGAACGAGGAGATGCGGCGTATGGGAATGCCCAGCAGCATCTCGACGTCCGCGTGCGTGACGTCCCGGGCAAGGCGCTCCCGGTGCGGCGCGAGCCCGTCGAAGACCGCCTGCTGGATCGCGGCCTGGGACGCGCACTTCTCGATCGTCCTGTATATCCGGTGCTCGATGAACAGCTCCACCAGCGTCTTGCGGTGCAACTCGTCCATCTGCTTCCTGCGCTCGTGCTCCAGCTCGCGCCGCAGCAGGTCGAGAAGGCGCGCGGCGCCGTGCTTCACCACGGACGTCACGTCCATCTCCGCCGGACGGCCGCCGCGGATGACCACAAGGCGGCTAGACACCTGCATCTGGCATTGCGTGAACGCGTACAGGGCTTCAATCGCCCGGTCCGGATCCTGCTCCGGGTGCAGGAGCACTTCGACCTCGGCTTTTTCGGCCGTGAAGTCGCTGATCCCCTTGAGGCGTATCTTCCCCTTCCGCGCCGCCTCCTCAACCGAGGCGATCACGGAATCCGTAGTGGCCCCGAACGGCAGCTCGCGGATCACCAGGCGCCGCTCGTCAACCCTCTCGATCCGGGCGCGAACCGTGACGCTCCCGCGCCCGTCTTCGTACCCGGAGGCGTCCATCAGCCCGCCCGTGGGGAAATCGGGATACAGCCGGAACGGCTTGCCCTGAAGCGCGGCAATCTCAGCCTCGAGCAGCTCGCCGAAGTTGTGCGGCAATATGCGCGTCGAGAGGCCCACCGCGATGCCCTCGGCCCCAAGCATGAGCAGCAGAGGCAGCTTTGACGGCAACGCCACGGGCTCCTTGCGCCGGCCATCGTACGAGGGCACGAACTCGGTGAGATCGGCGTTGAAAAGCTGGGCTCGCGCCAGCTCGGACAGGCGGCATTCGATGTAGCGCGGGGCCGCCGCCGGATCGCCGGTCAGAAGGTTCCCGTAATTCCCCTGCCTCTCGATCAGGTACTCCTTGTTGGCAAGGGCTACGAGAGCGTCGCCGATCGAGGCGTCGCCATGCGGATGGTATTGCATCGTGTGCCCGACCACGTTCGCCACCTTGATGAAGCGGCCGTCGTCCATCTCGTTCAGGCTGTGGAGAATCCGGCGCTGCACGGGTTTGAGCCCGTCGTCCAGGTCCGGGATCGCCCGGTCGCGGATGACGTAGGACGCATACTGCAGAAAATTGCCGTCGAAAAGACGCCGCAGCGGCCCGTCGGGCAGCGACCCGGCCCCGCCGGGCTTGCCTCCGCCATCCCCGCCGTTCCCGGCGCCCGCCGCGGCCGGCGGGGTCGGCGCCGGCGTCCGGGCATCGGCTGGCTTGCCGGCCCCCGGTTCCGCGGCCGGCGGCGGCACCTTCTTCGGCCCGCTCCCGGCCGGGGCCCGCGCGGCAGGAGCGGCCGGCTCATTTCCCGACAGCCCGAGGTTCAGTTCCTGCTGCTCTTTCACGACTCCGCCTCAACCACAAGGTGGTTCATGATGTATTGCCGCCGCTCCGGGGTGTTCCGG
>JAAZAB010000073.1 GCA_012514555.1 Lentisphaerota bacterium | reverse complement strand
GTTGCCGTTTCTATAAAAGCCGTCATGGGTTCCTCTCCATGTAGCCTCCAGGGCATCCAACCGCCGTATGGTGGCACAATCTCGTTCAAATGTAAACATCGGACTCCCCGGCGTCACGCTTCAACCCCCGGAGCCGCCGTCACTGGCTCTCCCGCGCCAGCGCCTCGAGCTTCTCCATGGCGCGCCCGCCGTCCAGCGACTCCCTGGCGAGGAGCAGCGCGTCCCCGAAGTCGTCGGCCTTGCCTCCCGCCACGATCCCCGCTGCCGCGTTGAGCAGGACGATGTCCCTGCAGGCGCCCTTCCGCCTGCAGGAGAGCACGTCGCGGAGTATCGCCGCGTTCGTCTCCGGCGCTCCGCCCGCCAGCTCGGAAGCCGCGTGCATCTCGCCTATGAAGGGCAGAGGATCGAACTCGCGCGTCTCGATCCGCCCGTCGCGCAGCTCCGTGATCCGCGTAGTCGCGGCGACCGTTATCTCGTCCATGCCGTCCATGCCGTGAACCACCAGCGCGCGCCTGCTGCCAAGCTCGCGCAGAACCATGGCAAACGGCTCGGTCAGCTCCGGAGCGAACACCCCCAGCAGCTGCCCGCGCGCCCCGGCAGGGTTCGCCAGGGGCCCCAGCATGTTGAAAATCGTCCTGACCCCCAGCTCCCTGCGCGGAAGGGCGGCGTGCTTCATTGCCGGGTGCAGCTTCTGCGCAAAGAGGAACCCGATCCCGATTCCGCGTATGCACTCCTCCACCCGCTCCGGCGGCGCCTCCAGGTTCACGCCGAGCGCCGCAAGCACGTCCGCCGAGCCGCACCGGCTGGACATGGCGCGGTTCCCGTGCTTGGCCACCCGCACGCCCGCGCCCGCCACGACAAACGCGGCCGCCGTCGAGATGTTGAACGTGTTCAAGCCGTCGCCCCCGGTCCCGCAGGTGTCCACAACCGGCAGGCCGCCCGTGTCGATCAGAACCGAATGCCTGCGAAGGGAGGATGCCGCGCCGGCAAGCTCCTCAACGGTCTCGCCCTTCATTCGCAAGGCGACCAGGAAGCCACCCATCTGCGACTGCGTCATCCTGCCGTCCATGATCGAGTCAAACGCGAGCGTGATTTCTCCGCGGGTCAGGTCGCCGCGCTCCACCAGCTTTTGCAGCAGCGCTTTCACTCCTCACCTCCCGCCCGGCCGGCGGCCAGGTCGAGGAAGTTCCGAAGCAGCCGCTTGCCCGACGGCGTCAGCACCGATTCCGGATGAAACTGGACGCCGTAGGTCATGTGGCGGCGGTGCCGGATGCCCATTATCTCGCCGTCATCGCTGGCTGCCTCCTCAACAAGATCGGCCGGCAGGCTGTCCCTGCGGATGGACAGCGAATGGTAGCGGCCCGCCACAAACGGGTTCTTCAGGCCCGCATAAAGCCCCTTTCCCGTGTGCCGTATCGCCGAGGTCTTGCCGTGCATGATCTGGGAGGCCCCGGCAATGACGGCGCCAAACGCCGCCCCGATCGCCTGGTGGCCCAGGCAGACCCCAAGCAGCGGCTTTGCCCCGGACATCCGCCGCACCAGCTCCACGGAAATCCCCGCCTGCGCCGGAGTTCCCGGCCCGGGCGAAATGACGATTGCCCCGGGATCGAGCCGCGCCGCTTCATCCACGGAAATGCGGTCGTTCCTGAACACTTTCACTTCCGCGCCGAGCGAGCCGAGGGCATGCGCAAGGTTGTAGGTGAAGGAATCGTAGTTGTCTATGAGCAGTATCATGATAGCGCCTCCGTGATGGGATAAGGAACTTTGCCGCCGCGCGGCTCAGCCCAGGTCAAGGCCCCGGGCCGCCAGCTCAACCGCCTTCTGCATGCCGAGCGCCTTGTGGCAGGTCTCCTCGTATTCCTTGCGCGGATCCGAGTTGTAGACGATGCCCGCCCCGACCTGTATGGAAATGACGCTGTCCACCACTTCCATCGTGCGAATCGTGATGGCGAAATCCATGTTGCCGTCGTACCCGAAATACCCGACCGCCCCGCCGTATATGCCGCGCGGCCCGGATTCCAGCTCCCGTATGATCTCTATGGCCCTGACCTTTGGCGCGCCGGAAAGCGTTCCGGCGGGGAACGTGGCGCAGATCACGTCCACCGCGTCGCAGCCCTTTTTCAGGACAGCCTCGATGTGCGAGACAATGTGCATCACGTGGCTGTACCGCTCGATCGTCATGTAGTCGCGCACCTGTACCGACCCTGTCTCGGCCACGCGGCCGAGATCGTTGCGGCCCAAGTCCACGAGCATCACGTGCTCGGCCTTCTCTTTCGAGTCCGAAAGCAAATCGTCGGCCAGTTTCCTGTCCTGCTGCTCGTCGGCGCCGCGCGGCCGCGTGCCGGCTATAGGGCGCAGCTCAACCCGGTCGCCCGTGAGCCGGACCATGACCTCCGGCGAAGAGCCCACGATCGTCCTGTCGCCCATCTTGAGGAAATACATGTACGGCGAGGGGCTCAGCAGGCGCATGGCCCTGTACACCTGCGCCGGCGGCACCTTGCTCCGCGCGCTGAACCGGTGGCTCAGCACCACCTGGATCACATCGCCCGCCGTGATGTATTCCCGCGCCTTCAAAACCATCGCCTCGTAGGCCCCGGGCTCGAGGTTTGACGAAAATTCCACCCTCGCGTGCCCCGCCGCCGCGCTCGTCACCGCCGTGCGCCGCATCACGTCCTCCATGCCCTCTATCTCGCCCATCGCCTCCTCGTACGCGAGGTCGGCCGACGCGTGCTCCGCGGGGCGCGAACAGACGATCAGCTTCACGGTGTGACGCAGGTTGTCAAACACTATCAGCCGGTCAGCCCGCAGAAAGCGGCTGATCGTCCGGGTCCGGCCGGCGGATTTCGCCGCCGGCAGACGCTCGAACTCGCGGGACGCCTCGTACCCAAGGAAGCCGACCAGCCCGCCTATGAACCTGGGCAGCCCCTCGACCGGCGCGGCCTTCACGCCCATGGTGAAGCGGCGAATCCCGGCGAACCGCTCCGCAACGCGCCCGGGATCGGCGTCGGCGTGGTCGATCTCGAAGCATGGCTCCGGCCGGACGCCTATGAACGAGTACCGGCCCCAGTTCTCCCCGCCCTCGACGGATTCGAGCAGGAAAACCCGCTCCTGCTCCACGAATTTCATCAGCACCGACACGGGCGTCTCGGTGTCGGCAAGCAGCTCCTTGACCACCGGGATCAGCGTGTATTCCCGGGCGAGCGCCCGGTACTGTTCGAGGGTTGTCTTCACGTCGCACTTCCTTTCTCTTCCGCGGTCCTTTGTTTCTACTTATAGAAACACCATGGAAAAATGTCAACACCTTTTCCAACTTTATTTTCAACCCGCATTTTTTTGATTGGTCAGAGTGCGGCAGATGCAAGGCCAAGCGCGCTACAGAAGAGACGACGGATGCGTTCCACTTGGAGGGCGGACGGCCCCGGCCGCCGGAGAAAACAGGATGAAAACATGTCACCCACGGAGGCGCGGGCGTGGAGATGGTTTGCCTGTCTACATGCTGGGCACACTAGCGCGCCACGGCGTGGCGCGAAAAGATTCGAAGACAGAATTCCAAATCTCGGTGCGGGGTTTGCACCTATCTCAATCGCTATCGGGATCGGTATCGCTATCGATACCTTATCCAGGGGGCGCGCCCGGAAACACAAGGGCCGGCCCGAGAACCCGGGCCGGCCCAATCCATGCGCTTCGCGCGGCCACGCTCAGTTCGACGCGTCCGCGATCTCCTTGTTCAGCCTCTGCACGAGGGAGCTGCCGGGGTCGACGTGCTTGATGAACAGGACCATCTTTGTGGCCTGCTGCTTGTTGCCCTGCCCGATATAGACCTTGCCGGCCTTGTAGGCGTAGGAGCAGGCCGCGGACTTGTCGCCGGAGCGCAGGAAACACAGTGCCACGTTATAGTAAGCGCCGCCCTCCTCATCGTTCATTTTGATGACCGTCTTGAACTCCCTGATCGCGCCATCCAGGTCGCCTTCTTCAAAAAGCTTGAGGCCCGCGTTGTAGTGCTTCTCCCATTCCCTGTCGCTGCGGCGGGCCGGCTTCGCCTCCTTCGCGGACGCCTTTTTGGCTTCTCGGGCCTTTTCGACGAGCTGCGCCTCCTTCGCCAGCATCGCCTGCTGGTGTTCCCTGGCGGCTTGCCTGGATTCCTCGGCCAGCTTCTCCTGGGCCTTCTGGGCCTCGACGTGTTTCGCGCTCAAATCGTCTATCTGCGCCTGGAGACCCTTGACCCTTTCGACAAGCGCCTGCTCCTTGACGGCCTGCGCTGTAAGGCGCTTTTCATAGGTTTGCGCAACCTGCTGCTCGATGTCCGCCTTGAGCTGCTCCGCCGTCTTTACCCGGCCGGCCCAGTCCGCAACCTTCCGGTCCATGTCGGAAATCTCGGCAGCGAGTTCGGCCTTCTCGCGCAGGGCCTTCTCCTTTTCCTTCTTCGCTTCTTCGGCCTTGTCCTCCGCGTCCTCGAGCGCCGAGGCGGCCGCCTTTGCGTCTTTTTTCGCCTGGCTCAGGGACTCCGACTGCCGCTCTAGTTCCTTCACGCGGCTGCCGATTTCCGCCAGGCGGCCCTTTGCCGCCTCAATGTCGGCTTGAATTTTCGCCGTCTCCCCGGCCTCGGCCTTGAGCTTCAGCTCAGCGGCGGCCGCCTTCTCCTTTTCCTCCGCGAGCTTCGCGCCGGACGCCGCAAGCTCGTTCGTGACACCGGCCAGCTTCGCGGCCTGTTTCTCGGCCGCGGCAAACTGCCTGCTGACCGACTTCAGCTCGCTTTCCGCCGCTTTGCGCTTTTTCTCTTCCGCCTCTATCTTGCGCTTGATTTCCGCCACCTTCCCGCGCTCCGCATCCAGCGCCGCCGCAGCATCAGCAGCGGCCTTCTCTTGTTCCGCCGCCGTCTTCGCCGCCGCCTCAATGCCGGCCATTTCTTCCTGCAACTTGCTGATCTTCGCTTCGACCTCGGCGCGGGCCAGCGACGCCTTCTCAAGGGCCGATTCGGCCCCGGCGCGGGCAGCGCGCTCGCGCTCCAGCTCGGATGCAGCCGCCTCGGCGGCCGACTGCGCCTTGGCTGCCGCGTCGTGCTTCGCCTTGAGCTGGGAGAGCTCATTGTTCCTCGCTTCACGGTCCGCCATGGCGGCCTTCAGCTTGTCTTCAATCTCCCGGCGCAGGTTCTTTTCGGCTTCGATGCTTGCCTTGAGCTGCTCCGCTTCCCCCTGCTCCTGCTTGAGTTCGGCGGATTTCTTCTCAAGGGCGGCCAGCTGCTTTGCCAGGCCGGCCGTCTCTTTTTCGATCGCGGCGGCCGCCTTGTTTTCGGCCTCAAGCTTGCCGGCCAGATCGCCGCGAATGGCTTTCTCCCTCTCAAGCGCCGCCTTCATTTCATCGAGCGGGGCGGGCTGGACGTCCCCGGCGGGCTTCGAGGCTTCCAGGAGCTTCGCATTCAGCGTCTCGCGCTCCTTCTCGGCAGCCGCGCGCGAAGCGGATACTTCCTTGAGCTCGTTTTCGACGGCGAGCGTCCGGCTCTTTTCTTCTTCCAGCGCGGCCTCCAGCCTGGCCTTTTCACGGGCCTGCTCCTGCTTGAGTTCGGCGGAGCCCTTCTCAAAGGCGGCCACCTCCTTTGCCAGGCCGGCCGTCTCTTTTTCAATCGCGGCGGCCGCCTTGGTTTCGGCCTCAAGCTTGCCGGCCAGATCGCTGCGAATTGCTTTCTCCCTCTCAAGCGCCGCCTTCATTTCATCGAGCGCGGCGGGCTGGACGTCCCCGGCGGGCTTCGAGACTTCCAAGAGCTTCGCATTCAGCGCGTCGCGCTCCTTCTCGGCAGCCGCGCGAGAAGCGGATATTTCCTTGAGCTCGTTTTCGACGGCGAGCGTCCTGCTCTTTTCTTCTTCCAGCGCGGCCTCCAGCCTGGCCTTTTCCCGGGCCTGCTTCTCAAGGGCATTCAGGTTTTTCCAGCCGCTGTCATCGATCCGGTCTTGCAGTTCCTCAGCCTGGCGTCCAAGATTCTTGACCAGTTCCTGCTCCTTGCGCAGCGCTTCCGCCGCGGCCGCGCGGGCCTTTTTCGCCGCCTCAAGCTCAAGCAAACCCCGTTCCGCCTCTTTCTTCTGCGCTTCCACATCCGCCACGCTCTTGTCGCCGGCCTGCAGCCGGGCCTGCAGGTCCGCAACCTGCTTCTGGGCCGCGGCGCGGGCCTCGGTTTCCCGCTTGAGCTGGGCTTCCACATCCGCCCTCGATTCCTGCTCTTTCTTTATCTGTTTCTCCATCTTGCCGGCCGAGCCCGCCTTGCTCTCGGCTTCCGCAAGGCGCTTTCGCGCGTCATCAATCCCCGCCTTGAGCCCCGCAACCTGCTTTTCGATCTCCGCGCGAGCCTCGGCCTCGGCCTTGAGCTTTGCATCGAGCGCCTTCGTAGCTTCCTGCTCGCTCTTGAGCTGCGCCCCGGCGGCATCCAGCGCCGCCGACGCCTTGGCCGCCGCCGCTATCTTTCCATCAATTTCGGAAAGCGCCGCATTCAGGCTGACCGCCTCGCGCTCGGCGGAAAGGCGCGCCTTCTCAGCGGCTTCAAGCTTCTTCGCGTCCTGCCCGGCCTGCTCCTGGGCCTTGGCTGCCATGGCTATCGAATCCTCCGCCGACTGCAGCTTCGCCTTGAACCTGCCGAGCGATTTCTCTATCGCGGCCGTCCGGCTCTTGAGGTCCGACACCGCGCCGGACATATCCCCGGCGGACGCGCTCACGGCAGCGCCGAAAACAAACGCAAGCGCGAGAGCTATGGCAACATACGATGCAAAAAGGCGGATCTTCATGGCGACTCCCCTCGATGGTTATTTCATTCAACAAGAACAGGCAATCCTGGCAGAACTCAAACCTGCGGCAACCCTCGATTTACCGGGCATTTTTGCTTGCCTGCGAGCTTTCAAGAACACTGGCCCGCACAAACGCTGAAAAGTACATCATACCATAAAAGGGAAAGCAAGATGAAAAAATGGCGCTTTTGCCACCCCGCCCAGGGCCGCGCCAGGAAAGCCATGAAACAGGTGAAAGACATCAACGCCCAACAGCCAACACGGAATATCCAAGGAATCCGATGAATTCCCTCGTCCTCGAACTTGGATATTGGATACTCGATTGCTCTTTCCAGGATAAGGGGGAGACACACCGCTGCCATCAAGGCCGGATGCGGCCGGAGTGCAACCCGGCCGGCGGGAAGTGGCACCCCCGGCAGGACTTGAACCTGCGACCGCCGGATTAGAAATCCGATGCTCTATCCAACTGAGCTACGGGGGTGTTATCCGGCTCATTTATACATCTGTCCCCCATCCCACCTCAAGCAGTAATGCGCCCGGATGCTTCATCCCGGATTTTGCGGGTTCATGCGACCAGGGCTGCGTCAAGAACGGCGGCGGAGGCCCGCCGCCCTCCAGGCGGATGTTCAAGTCGGAAGGCGCCTGATGTAGTCGCGCCGCTGTGCGGCGCGCCTCTCCTCATCATACAGCGGCCGGGACTGCCGCGCTCACAGGGGGCTGCGCCGGCGCGTCGCGCAGCGACGCGGCTACACAGGAGGCGAAACGATGCGGCTTGCGGTCCCCGCCGGAATCACGGGACTCCGTATCCGCATAGCCCGCATATCGCGCCACGGCGTGGCGCGCTACAGAAAACACACAGGAGCCTTGCCCTTCCTGATTTCCAAATAGTCTCCTGGATTTTCTGGCCTTCCTTCGATAACGATAGCGATTTCGATAGCGATCTTCCCTCCCCAACCCAAAACTCAAAACCTACCCCCCTCTCCTTGGACATTGGATATTCCTTGTTGGATATTGGATATTCGATTCCTCTTGCCAGGCTTACGGCTTTCTTGACGCAGCTCTGTTCGTGCGACTGTTTCGACGCAGATTCCATGCATCGCGTTTTTCAGGGGCCGGCAAGCGCGTCGGCGTCCAGCCAGCCGGCCAGCTCCGGGTTCCGCAGCGCCTC
>JAAZAB010000072.1 GCA_012514555.1 Lentisphaerota bacterium | reverse complement strand
TCCGTCCGCTGTTGCGGGGGCGGCCGGATATTCCATCCGGATGGCAGGCCGGCCTTCGCATTCGCCCAGTTCCATTGTTCCAAAACTGTAATTTTCAACATTGTCCAGAGTTCGGCCGTTGTTCAGGATCAGCCGGGCGGAAACCGGCTTCGCCATCCAGCGCGCCCTGGCGTCGCAGTCCGCGTCCGGCGGAACAGCTTTTCCGGCATACAAGGTTTCGCGTAGTAATTCGGATAATTGCTTTTCCATGATAATTCACCCTCCAATTCATGCGAAGCTGCCGGCTTTTAATCCCTTCATTTCCCGGGATTCGCACCTAAGCGCGCCTTCGCGGCGGATTCGGCTTTCGCCCGTTGGATCAGCCTCTCAAATTCCTGAAGAAATTGCGCATACTCGCCCGGATACCGGGTCATGGCCGTGCGGTTGTAGGCCACGGCCTTCTCGTAACTGTCGCGCGCGATCCCTATCTGCCGTTCGATTTCCGGCAGATCGGCGACAAACTCCGGAGTGAGCACAAACTTGGTGGAGTCCCAGTATTTATCGAGTGAGCCAAGCGCACGCGCGCCCGGCTCGAGAATGTCGTACATCTTTTCTCCGTAAAGCATGCCCACGGCGCGCCGGACCGACCCGGTGGCGCTATACGCATTCAGGTTCCAGAGCGCGTCGGCGCAGGTAGCGATGGCGGCGCACCGTTTCGGCGCGTGCGAGTTCATCATGTACCCGGCGACATCTTGGAAGAACCCATCGTAATGCCATGCCGTCCAGCCCGGCATGTTGTCCGCAATGTAACTGCACTCCCAGTGGGGGCAGGCGCGGTTTTGCCAGATAAACGGCTTGCGCCCGAACGCCTGGGCCGCCCACTCGACATCCTGGCTGGTCTTGGAATATGACACCATCCGGTTCCCGGCCCAGAACACGTCAATTTCCGGATCCAGGTGGTCCCGAATGGATTTGTTGTACGCGTCCCGCTCGTCCCCGCCTGCCTTTTTCCGGTACTCCTTGAACGAGGAACTGTAATAGGGGCCCCAGTAAAACGGCGGGCAGAAAATCATTTTGAAGTCGGGGTATTTCGCCTTGACGGCGCGATACACTTTCGTGATGTAAGCCGCATCCTGGCCGGCGCCGTTCCGGTTGACGGCGACATCTTGCGGATGGAGCGGGTAGCGGGAGTCGTCATACATCCAGGCGGCATGTGCGCCGGCCTTCGCGAAGCGGCTTAGCAGCTCGACGTGCATGTCATACGTGCGTTCGGCCGAAATCGGAACCATCGGGTGCATGGTTTCAAAACGGAATGAACAGTAATACTGAAGCCCGAAATCCGCGAACTCGCGCGCGATATCCAGGTCCACGAACCACCGCAGCGGCGTGTAGCGCTGCTGCTCCGTCCACCTCCCGTTGTTGGTCAGGACCCAGTTCATTTTCGCGAATAAATCGAACTCCAGAATCTCCGCATGGACTCCGGAATGGCCGCGGTTGGCCACGTCGGGCCAGTCGCGGATCGTGCAAAGCCTGATTTGAGAGGAGGCCGGATCCATCAACTGGATCAGCGTAACGATCCCCCACAGGGTGCCCTGCCGATCGCGCCCCTGGACCAGGGCGCCGTCCCGGCTCACCGCCAGCGCATACCCTTCGGGCTTTTCGGGCGCCTGCAATTTACCCGTGTCAATTTCTACTGAAAACGCCCCCGATTCGCCGCAAACAATGCCGTATCGGGCCAGCTTGTTCTTGAGCAGGCCAACCCGCGCATCCTCCGCCTTGAGACCGGCGCCCAGAGTCAGCCTGACCGACCGCAGCGGCGCAAAGGCCTGCTCATACCGGGCCTCCTGGGGCGCTGGAAAAGCGCGGCAATCCAAATACACGGGCAATTCCAGCGAATCCTGGCGGGTCCCTTTCAGCCGGCTCAATGCCGCCTTGGCGAACTCGGCCGGACACGCTCCCTGCCGGCTTCTCGTATTCAGATTCATGGCGTCCAGCGTTTCCAGAAAGGCGACAGCGCCCGCCCGGTCGCCCTTGACAAACGCCCCCTCCGCAAGCCCCACATAAACATTCCCGATCTGCTCCGGCGTCAGCTTCCTGCCGGCCAGCGCGGTTTGAAGTTCCGCCATGCCCTTGTCCGGATTGCCGTTCAAGATCTCGTGGTATCCCAGATCGATCAGGCTTGTCGTGTCGCCAGGATCCAGCCCGAGAATCTGGCGCAGATATGCGGGGTACTCGTTTTTCATCTGCGCATATTCCCGCTCGCTGCAGAGGTTGTAGTAATAGTGGTGATACTGAAAGTTCATCCGGGGCGGGAGGCAGAACAGATCCCTCATATCGCGCAGGACCTTGATTCGCTGTTGCGCGTCAAGGGCCGGGCTCGCCAGCGCCTGCTCTCCGTATTTCCGGGTTTGATACAAGTCGATGCGATTCGCATGGAAGAGCATCAGCGCCATGGCGGCCTGGAGCCTTGCGGGCTCCGCATCCGGGGCTTTTTCCGCCACTTCCGCCAGGAGTTTCAGGCCCTTTGCCGGATCCTTTGCTTTCAAAAGCGACGCGCCGTTCTTGTACTGCTCATTCCAGTTCACGCCGGGATCGCCGGCTTTCGTTTGCGCGGCCTGGAGCGGGCCGCAGGCAATCAGGGCTCCGGCGAGGGCGACCAGGGCGGCGTTTATTTGCCTCACGAGGGAATCCTTTCGGTTACTTCATGCCTGCCGGAAGAAATCCGGCAGCTGCACAGATGTGAGCCGTTGGAAAAATAGATCCGGTCGCCAAGCATGTCGCCGCCGGAGAATATGTCCGTCGTCACTTCCGCCGCTTTCGTCAGCTTGAAGGACACCGGGTCGATTTCGGCCACGCAGCGCTTGAACAGGAGAAACGTCCTGCCGTCCGGCGCCTGCACAATCTTGCGCTGCCCCTGCTGGTAGCAGAAAGGGCCGAACTCATCGCAGGGATCCGACTGGTGCGCCACTTCCCCCGTTTCCGGGTCGAAGACGAAGAAACGCTTCGGCTCCCACATGCGCTGGGGCTCGAAGACAAGGAATGAAGCCAGGCCGTAGACCAGTCCGCGCGGCCCGGGGCTCAGTTGCGAATACTCCTGCGCGCCCGGGAACACGGCCTTGTGCCAGGCGATTTTTCTGCCGGCCATGTCCATGATATACAGCTCGGCCTCGACCGCCTTCTGCTCGCCTCCCGTTCCGGCCCGGGTCGTGGTGCCGCCCAGCAGGCGGCCGTCCGGGAGTTCGGCCAGGCTCATTGTCGAATGCCAGGGAAGAATGGCCTCGTGTTTGACCAGCGTGTTTTCGCCGGTCCTGCGCTCGTGGAACAGCAGGCCGCCGCCCGTGTGGCCATACCCGGGAATGCCGCCCATGACCACCGTGTCCGTTGCCCGGTGAAGAATAAGGCAGTGCGGCCGGTCAATGTCCGGGTGGCATTTGGCCAGGAGCCGCGGGTTGCAGCCGGCCTTGCCCGGCTCCGTGTTCACCCATGGCCCGGCCGGGTCCCATTCCTGCAGATAGCCGTTGGTATACGCCCCTATATAGCAGAGGCCGCCGGCGTTCAGCACGCAGTTCCACT
>JAAZAB010000071.1 GCA_012514555.1 Lentisphaerota bacterium | reverse complement strand
GTCAGCGCATTTTTGCGGACTCCGAAAAATCATCGCTCCCGCGCAAAATTACCAACACCCTCATCGAGGTGCTTGCTATGGCCGCATAGTGGCGCTATGCTCTCTCCGTTTTCTGCGAAAGTCCACTTAGTCAGAGTTGTGCCTTTCATGTTCACACTGTAAATGATTCCGCGTCCCATGCCAAATCCAGATCATGTCCGAGCCTGTTAAAAATCCCCCCCTCAAACCCGGAAGCGCCTTCCACGAGGGCAACGGGCTTGCGAAGTCGCTTCGGCGAAGCATGGACATCCGTCGCCATTCTTGACGCAGCCATGAGACCCCTCAGTCCAGTCCGAAATAAACCTTGCCGCCAATGGGGCCAGAGCCATATCATGTCTGCATCAGTTGATGCTCTTGTTGGACTGAGAAAGCAAAATGACAAACGCATGGGGCATATCCCTTCTCGTGGGACTTTCCGCATTATCGCACAGATCGGAGGTGGACTATGGAATTGAAATCTATTGCCCAACGGAATGCCGGACGATATGATTCGCCCTGAGTTGGAAAAGCTTAGAAAAAGGGGCTGGCGCCATGTCATACGGGAAAAAAATCAGGCTGGAACGCATCATTGACCGGAACTCGGGCCGCACGGTCATCGTGCCCATGGACCACGGCGTCACGGTAGGGCCCATCAAGGGCCTCGTGGACATGAAGAAGATGGTGGACGCCGTGTCCATGGGCGGCGCAAATGCGGTGCTCGGCCACCTGGGCCTGCCGCTGCACGGGCACCGCCAGAGAGGCAAGGACGTGGGGCTCATCCTGCACCTGTCCGGCAGCACCATCTGGAGCCCGGACCCCAACGCCAAGATACTTGTCAATACGGTCGAAAACGCCATCCGCATGGGCGCGGACGCGGTTTCGGTACATGTGAACATCGGCGCGGCCTCGGAAGCCGACATGCTGAGGGACCTGGGCGAAATTGCCGTGAAATGCATGGACTGGGGCATGCCGCTCCTGGCCATGATGTACAACCGCGGCGCAAAGGTCAAAAGCGAGTCCGACCCCGGGGCCGTGAGCCATGCCGCGCGCATAGCCGCCGAGCTTGGCGCCGACATAGTCAAGGTGACGTACACTGGCTTGGCCAAATCGTTCCGCCGCGTGGTGGAAGGCTGCCCCATTCCGGTTCTGATCGCGGGCGGCGAGAAGGCGGACACCGATCGCGCCGTGTTCGAAGCCGTCAGGGGCGCGCTCGATGCCGGCTGCGCCGGCGTGTGCATGGGCCGGAACGCGTTCCAGCACCGGGATCCGCTCGGAATGATGCGGGCGATCGGGGCCATGGTGCACGAGAACGCGACGCCCGAACAGGCGGCCGCGATCCTGGCCGGCAGCGCGCGCAAACCGCGCGGCGGCGCGCGACGGCCGCGCCGCTGACCCTGCATGATGGCCGGGCGGAAAAGGGCACTGGAACCAAGCCCTGAATAACATTTCGACAACCGAGCCTCTTGACGAGGAAGAGGCGGATTTTTCCGGGGAAAGACCGGACCGGCCGCTGCGCCGGCCCCTGATGCTCCCGCTGCTTGCCGTCCTGGCGGGGACCGGCCTGGGCCTGGCCTGCCGGGCGCCGGCGGCGGCGCTGCTTGGCTTGGCCGCGGCCGCGCTGGCCATGGCAGCCCTGGCCCTGCTTCGCCGGGCGCGCCGCGCGCCGGATTCGGCCGCTGCCGATGACGCGCGCCTGGGCCCGGGCGAGCTTTCGCTCCTCGCCGGCATGCTGTTCATCGCGTGGGCCGCGGCCGGGTTGCGGGCATTCGACCCTGATCCGCGGCACCTGGCCCAATGCCTCCAGCGGGAGCGGGAAAGCGTGGAGCTGCGCGCGCTCATCACCGACGACCCGGCTGCGCAGCCCGGGCGCAGCCCGGGCTCCATTTTCTGGACCTTTACTGTCGAAGCAAAGGCCATGCGCCGCCTGGAAGGATGGCAGGACGCCCGCGGCTCAGTGCGGGTCACGCTCCTGCGGCCCGGGAATGAACGCCGGCCGCAATATGGCGACACATGGGAGCTCGCCGGCGTGCTGACCGATCGCGCCCGCTTTCCAGTCCCGGCTTCCGGATCGCGCCCGCCCTGGCGCTGGCGCGGGTCGCGCCTGGCCATGGCCGCCGATTCGGACGCCGCGCGCCTGCTCGAATCCGGCGGGGGCAATCCGTTCATGGCCGCCTGCTTCGCGGGCCGCGCGCGCTGCGCGCGCTCCCTGGAAACCGGGCTGGAAAACGCGCCCGGCACCGCGGGCCTGCTCAAGGCGCTCCTGCTCGGGTACCGGCAGGAGCTTCCGTCCAAAACCCGCGAGGCGTTCGTCGTGACGGGAACCTACCACGTGTTTGCCATTTCCGGCCAGCACGTCATGATCCTGGCGTTCCTGGCGATCTTCCTCCTGCAGACCTACGGCGTTTCACGCGTGCGCTGGATTCTCTACCTGGCCCCGCTCATAGCGGTGTTCACCCTGGCCACCGGCATGAGCGCCAGCGCCGTGCGCGGCTGCATCATGGCCCTCGCGGCCTTCGCCGGGCCGTTCCTTCACCGCCGGCCCGACATGCCCTCGGCAATGGCCCTGGCGGCCATCGTGATACTCCTGTGCGACCCGCTCCAGCTTGTCAATCGCGGATTCATCCTGTCCTTTGCCGCGGTCGCGGGCCTGATCGTGATAACCCCGCCCCTGTCGCGGGCGCTGGCGCGCCGCCTGGCGGTCGAGCCGTTCGTCCCGCCTGCCCGGCCGCCCTGGCAGGCACGCTTGGCGCGCGCCTGCGCCCTGTATCTCGGCCAGCTCCTGGCGGCCGGCTGGGCCGCGTGGCTGGCAGTCGCCCCGCTGTGCGCGGCCTGGTTCAACCTGGTCTCGCCAATAGGCATGCTTGCCAACCTGCTTGTCGTCCCGGCCATCACGGCCGTCATGATCGCGGGCTGCGCCGCCCTGCTTGCCGGCGCCATCCACCCCGCGCTCAGCCTGCCGTTCAACCTTCTGAACAGGGGTCTCGTTTCGGCCACGACCGCCGCGCTTTCCGGGCTTGCGGACATCCCGCTAGGCTACTTCTACGTTCAGGCGCCCACGCCCCTTTTCATCGCAACCTGGTTCTGCTCCATCGCGGCATGGCGCCTCCTGCGCGGCCGGTCCCGCCTCTGGCTCGCGGGGCCCGCGCTTCTCGCGCTCCTGCTTGCGCGCGGCGCCTGGGCCGAGCGCGGCCGCGTAACCCTGACCGCCGCCCATCTCGGCGAAAGCATTTGCCTGTTCGTCAACGCGCCCGGTTCGCAAAACGACTGGCTGCTCGATCCCGGGCCCCGCTATTCCTCCCGGCGCCTGGTCCGGTTCCTCCGGACGCAGGGCGTGAATCGGCTGGGCGCCGTACTCATCTCCCGGCGCAAGGCCGACTGCGCCGGGGCGACCCTGGACCTGCTCGAAGCCGTTCCCGCGCGGGAAATCATGCTGGGCCTTACGGACAGGGATCGCTCGCCGACGATCAAAGCCATCATGGCTGCCATGGCATCGAACGGCATTCCTGTTCGAACGCTCTCGCGCCCGGACTCGGGCGTCCTTCCCGGCAAGGTGACATGGCGCGTCCTGCACCCGGAATCATCCCTCGACGCCGGGGCGGCAGACGATCAGGCGCTGGCGCTCAGGCTCGAACGCGGCCGCGCGGCCGTGCTCATCCGCACCGAATCGAGCCCCTGCGTAAGCTCCAACCTGCTCGGCGCTTCCGCAGCGCCGCTTGCGGCGGAAATCCTTGTCCTGGCCGACTCCGCGCCAAACGCGGACCCGCAGCCCGATTTCCTGCGCGCGGCTGCGCCGCATGTCCTGGTTAATTCCGCTTCTCAGCGCAGTCCGGACGGGCTCCCGGCAACATCGCTGCGTGTCGCCATCGGCCCGATGCAATCCGTGGAAATCAGCCTCGACCCGGACTCGGCGTCCCTGTCCCAGCCAGTGGACATGGAGTAACTTGCGACGGAGGCCCGTCGCCCTCTCCAGTTTGGAAAATTGACGCTGTAATGGAAAGTGTGAATCTTGTAGAATCGGCGGCATTGTCGGGCGAGTGGTGAAATTGGCAGACACGCAAGACTTAGGATCTTGTGCCGAAAGGCTTGGGGGTTCGAGTCCCCCCTCGCCCACTTTTTTGTTTACAAACGCGCGCAAAATGAGTATGGTTTATTAGTCAGGAGAGGATTTTTAGGCCGTGAATGGCAGCGCAGTGCTGCGTCAAGACCGGCGACGGAGGCCCATGCTTCGCCGAAGCGGTTTCAGCAGGGCAAGCCCGCCGCCATCCGGCGAAAATAGAAAAGGAGGAAATGGAGGGCGAACGTCCTCGCGAGCCAATTTTATGGCTTTCTTGATGCAACCCTGTGCAGCCGCGGCCTCAACTACCGGCCGTAACATGCGTCAAACAGAATTAATCCCAGAAAGGCCAACATGAAAACCTATCGTCTTGCCGCGCTTTGCATGGCTGCGTTCCTGATTTTCCCTGCCGGCCTCCAAGCGGCGGACTCGAAGCCGCCGGAAGCAGTGACCGCGGCTGCTGCGCAGGGGCTCAAGCCGTGGCTGGAAAAAATTCCGGCATCGGACATGCCCCGGTTCGGGCTCGATCCGGCGGCCCCCTTGGATTCGGCGGTTCTTGGCGCGCCGTTCCTGGTCCACACCATCTCGCCCGCCGCCCTGCGCCAGTACAAGGCCGGAACGGCCGTCGAGGCGCTGATCACCCCGACAAAGCTGTGGTATTTCCCCGTCCTGATTGCCGGCGAACCCAAGCTGATCCTGGTTGTGGATTACATGGATGACCAATGGCAGGCGGTCTCCATGGGATACCCGGCGCTGGCGCGGGAATGGGCGAACGTCACGCAGCAGTGGCCGGAATCGAAAGGCTATCACCCGGTGCTGATCGCCGTTTTCCAGGCAAAGCGGCACCTGTTCACCGTTCCTGAAAAAGGCGCCTCCAATCTCACGCCGCTGGCTCCCGCGGGCCAGGCCGGCGAAACCAAGTCTTCCGCCCCCTACTCCACGCTGGGCGAAGCCGAAGCCGTCATAGGCGATCTCATCCCAATCGTCGAAAACAACATCCTCAATTGAACGCCGGCAGCTTGGCAAAGAAAGGCATAATATGAAACCCGCGTCTCGCCTCGTTGTCGGACTTGTGGCCGCCCTGTGGATCGCCGCACACGCGGCGCCGGTTCTGGGCGGAGTCCTTTCATTTCCCCAGAAATACCAGGAAAAGGACCAGTGGTGCTGGGCCGGATGCTCGCAGGCAATCCTTGAGTTCTACGGTGTTTCCAAGTCGCAGACGGAAATCGCGCAGTATGGAACGGAAGGCCAGAACATCTGGAACTGGCTGAACGGCAGTTCGGTCAACCCCACCCGGCGCGGCATAGACATGATCCTGTCTTATTTCGGCGGAATCGGCTCCACGCCGGTTGAAAGCGCCCTGTCGCTGAACTCGCTGACCGGGGAGGTCGGCGGGTCAAAGCCGCCCGTGATTCGATGGGGCTGGGACAGCGGCGGCGGGCACTTTGTCGTCGCCTACGGCGTTGTGGACCTCTCCACGGTCTACATCATGGACCCCTGGTCCGGGCCCACCGTTAACGACTACAACTGGGTCTGCCGCGGAAGCTCCCATACCTGGACGCACACGCTCAAGATGAACTCGGCCCCGGCGCCGCAACCCACGCCGAACCCGTACGCGGCCTACGCGTACACCTACGCGTACTACGGCGAATACTACACCTACTACGCGTACAACTATTACTACGCCTACGACTACTACGGATACCTGTATTACGCGTATTACTTTGCCGACTACGCGCACTATTACGCGTACCTGGCGTATGTCTACGACGCCACCTACGGAAATGACTACGGGTACGCGGATTATGCTTACAACTGCGCGTACTACGGGTACCTGTACGCGCTGTACGCCTACTACTACGAAACAGGGGACGCGTATTCCAATAATGCCGCGCTCTGCGAGTACTACGCCTACATCTATTCCTACTATGTCGCCATCGGCCAGAGGTGAGGCCGCAGCTTAAGCGCATTCGCCCCGTCCGGATCCCGAATCCGGCGGGGCGAAGCCTTTAACCCGGATTTTGCGGGTTCAAGGCCAAGCCGGGGGGCCAGCGCGGAAAACCCGCGTTCGCCCCGCAACCCGGCCTCGCCCGGCAGCTCACCGCGCCTTGCCGCCCGCCCCGGCCGCGATCTTGCGCGTTCCGAAAATTGCAGCCTTGCCCAGCTCGGCCTCGATTTCCATCAGGCGGTTGTACTTCGCGATCCGCTCGCTGCGGCAGGCCGAGCCCGTCTTGATCTGCCCGCCGCCCATGGCAACGGAAAAGTCCGCAAGGAACGCATCCTCGGTCTCGCCGGACCTGTGCGAAATGACAAAGCCCCATCCGGCCTCGCGGCACATCTGTATCGCCGCAACGGACTCCGTGACCGTGCCGATCTGGTTCAGCTTGATGAGAACCGCGTTGGCTGCCGACTCCTTGATGCCGCGGGCGATGAAGCGCGTGTTGGTCACGAAGAGATCGTCGCCCACGATCTGGATTTTCCCGCCCAGGCGCGCGGTATGCTCGCGGAATCCCTCCCAGTCGTTCTCCGCCAGCCCGTCTTCAATGGAGATGACAGGGTATTTCTTTATCCAGCCTTCGTACAGGTCCGTCATCCCGGAAGCGGTCTTGCTGCCCTGCTTGGATTTGGAGAGGTTATACTTGCCTTTCCCGTAAAACGAGCTGGCGGCGGGATCGAGGGCGATGGCCACGTCCCTGCCCGGCTTGTAGCCGGCCGCCTCGATGGCCATGACGATCACCTCGCAGGCTTCGTCATTGCTCTTGAGGTTGGGCGCGAATCCGCCCTCGTCGCCCACGCTGGTGGCGTAGCCCTTTTTCTTCAGAATGCCTTTGAGCGCGTGAAAGGTCTCGGCGCCGTAGCGCAGGGCCTCGGCAAAGGACGGAGCGCCCACGGGCATGACCATGAATTCCTGGAGGTCCACGCTGTTGTCCGCGTGCTTGCCGCCGTTCAGGATGTTCATCATTGGCACGGGCAGGCACGCGGCCCCGGCGCCGCCAAGGTACTTGTAGAGAGGCAGGCCGGACGCAATGGACGCCGCGCGCGCCACCGCCATTGAAACGCCAAGGATGGCGTTCGCCCCGAGCTTGCCCTTGTTCGGCGTTCCGTCCAGGGCGATCATCATCTGGTCGATCTCCGCCTGGCGGGTGGGATTCATGCCGGCGAGCTTCGGGGCAATGACCTTGTTGACATTGGCGACGGCCTTCAAAACCCCCTTGCCGCCGTAGCGTTTTCCGTCGCCGTCGCGCAGTTCGACGGCCTCGTTTTCGCCCGTGGACGCGCCGGAGGGCACGGACGCCGAAGCGGAAATCCCGCAGTCCAGCTCCGCGAAAACGCGTACCGTCGGGTTGCCCCGCGAATCCAGTATCTCCATTGCCCGCACTGACTTAATCCTGGGATGCATGTTTTTCCTCCATTGTTGTTTTCGCGGTGAATTCCTGTTTCACTCCAGCCTGCCGGCCCGGAGCGCGCCTTCAAGCACGAACTCCGCCGGCTCGCCGGTTCCCGCCCGCAGCAGGAACCTGCCCGGCTCCAGAATGCGCCTGCCGTCGCAATCGGGATAGCTCAAGTCGCGCCAGGCGTCTATCCTGATGGCAACCTCCTTCGCCTCGCCCGGCGCAAGTTCTATCTTCTCGAAGCCGATCAGGCGCAGCTCCGGCTGCGTTATTCCGGCTTCGGGGTCGGAGACATACCAGAGTACCGTTTCCTTGCCGGGACGCAAGCCAGTATTCGTTACGGTCACTTTTGCCTTCAGGGCGCGCCCGGCTCGGATTTTACGCGCGCCAAGCGTCACATTGCCGTAGCTGAACGTAGTGTAGCTCAGGCCGTGGCCGAAGGGATAAAGCGGCTCCGCGCCCATGTCCCTGTAAAAGCCCTGCTCGCGGCTGCGCCGGCGCTGCGCGTGAAATGTCGGGATGTGCCCGGCGGTGCGCGGAAAGGTGATAGCCAGCCTGCCGGACGGGTTGACGTTGCCCAGCAGGACATCGGCGATCGCCGCGCCGCCGCGGATGCCCGGCTGCCACGCGTTGAGAATTGCCGGCGCCAGGGGTTCCGCGGTGAAAAGATCCAGGGGCCTGCCGGCGCACAAAACCAGGGCCAGCGGCTTGCCAAGCGCCGCGGCCTCGCGAAGCAAATCCTCCTGCGCGCCGTGCAGGCGGATGTTGGCCCGGGACTGGTCCTCGCCCGAGCCGTCCCCGGGCTCGCCAAGGCAGATGACTATCGCGTCCGACTCGCGCGCGGCGGCCAGGGCTTCGGCAAACCCCGAGCGATCGGCGCCCTCGAAATCACAACCCCGGGCATGGAGCAGCCGGCAGCCCGCGGGCAGCTTTTCGCGCAGCCCCATCTCGATGGTCGTCATGCGCGCCTCGCTGCCCAGCCCGCCCCACGTGCCCTTCATGCACCCGCCATTGGCCGCGGCCGGCCCCAGCAGGGCCAGCGTCTTGAACTTGCCCGCGAGCGGAAGCACCCCGCCGGCGTTCTTCAAAAGCACAAGGGTTTCCGCGGCCGCGGCCTCCGCCTTGGCCAGGTACTCCGGCAGCAGGGCATATTCCTCCAGCGGCCTCTCGGAGGCATAGGGCATCTCGAACAGGCCGATGCGGAACTTCACGCGCAGGACCCGGCGCACGGCTTCATTCACCACCTTTACAGCCAGCCTGCCATCCCTGACAAGCTCAGGAATGCAGAGATATTGCGTGTCCACCATCTCCATGTCGTTTCCCGCGGCCAGCGCGGCACGCGTCTGCGCCTTCGGGTCTGCGCTGAAGCCCTGACGCGCAAGCTGGGATACGGCATTCCAGTCGGAAACCACGAAGCCCTTGAAGCCCCAGCGCGTGCGCAGCACCTCCGTCAAGGTGTACCGGTTGATTACGGCCGGAGTGCCCGTTATATCGTTGAACGAGCTCATGAGGGTCATCGCCCCGGCATTGACCCCGGCATGAAAGGGCGGCAGCACGGTTTCCCAGAGAGTCTGGCGGGAAATGTCGCTGTATGAGTAATCCCTGCCGCCCTCGGAAAAGCCGTACCCGCAGAAATGCTTGAGGCATGATGCCATGTTCCGGCCCGGAACGAACTTCGCGCCCTGGAAGCCCTTGACCGCGGCGGCGGCGAACCGGCTGCCCACGTGCGGGTCTTCGCCAAAGCCTTCCGCCACGCGGCCCCACCGCGGATCGCGGCAGATGTCCACCATCGGCGCGAACGTCCAATTGACGCCCGCGGGCGCGGACTCAAGGGCCGCAACCTCGCAGCCCATGCGGGTGAGCTCTGGATTAAACGAGCAGGCCTGCGCAAGCGGAATGGGGAATATCGTATGCTGCCCGTGAATGACGTCCATGCCCCACATGATGGGAATGCCAAGGCGGCTCTGCTCAACGGCCATGCGCTGAAAATTGTTCTGGGGCCCGGCGCCGTGCCAGAAACCGACCACGGACCCGATGGTGGGGCGGAAGCTGCCGCTGCCCACGTTGTTCGGATTGTCGCTTTCCCCGACAAATGTCTGCATCAGCTGGTCGGTCTTTTCCCCGATGGTCATGCGGGCAAGCAAATCTTCGACGCGCTCGTCAACGGGCAGCCGGGGATTGCGGTACGGCGCCGCAACGCCCGGCTTTTCCGTGAACCGGCCGGAGGACTTGCCGGGTTTCGGGGCCTTGCTGTTTTTTTCCGACTGAAGTTTTCCCGGCATTGAAACGCTCCTTGGTATGTTTGAATATATCCTTTTGCCGATCGCTTGATTCTTCCGATTTCCGGATTCTGCCTGCCCGGTTCTCAATACTTCAGGAACGCCTCCTGGATCGCCTTTGGGTCGCTGGTTTTCATCAGCGCCAGCATGAGGAGCACGCGGGCCTTCTGGGGATTGAACTCCATTGCCGCGATCGTGCCCGTCTTTTCGTCATCCATCTCGGAGTTGCGCATCACGATGCCGCCGCCCGTGCGGGAGCTGCGCACGACAGCCACACCCTTTCTTATGGCGTCGGAGAGCGCGGCAAGCGCCCGGTCGGAGACGTTCCCGGCGCCGACCCCGGCCAGCACGATGCCCGCGGCGCCCTTTTCAACGGCGCAATCGATGAAATCGCGGCCCATGTTCGCGTGGGAATAGACTATCTCCACGCGCGGCAGAGAGCGCGCGCCCTCGACCGAAAACTCCGAGGCCCCGGTATGCGGAGTGGCGGGCCTGCCGAAGAAACGCACGGCGCCCGCGCGGGCTGCGCCGGCGAGGCCGCGATTGGGCGACTTGAACGCGTCCGGCTGCGTGCTGTCCCGCTTTTCGATTTCCCGGGCAAAATGTATCTCGTCGTTGAGCGTAACCAGCACCCCGCGCCCGCCGGCATCCGGGTGCGCCGCCACGGCAACGGCATTGAACAGGTTTGCCGGGCCGTCCGCGCCAACGGCGGTCGCGGGCCGCATGGCGCCGGTCATGACAACCGGCTTGCCGCTCTTGACCACAAGGTTGAGGAACCAGGCGGTCTCCTCAATGGTGTCGGTGCCGTGCGTTATCACCATCCCGCCGACATCGCCGCGCCTGAGCAGCTTGTTGACCCGCCCGGCGAGCCTGAGCCACATCCTGTCATCCATGTTCCGACTGGCGATGTTCGAGAACTGCTCTCCGGTCAAATCGGCCCGGCCCCTGATCCGCGGAACGGCCCTGATCAAATCCTCGACCCGGAGCGCTCCGGTTTTGCAGCCGGCCTTCATCGGGTCGGCCTGCGTTTCCGCGATCGTGCCGCCGGTCGCCAGTATGACAATCTTCGGCCCGGCCGGAGCATCGGCGGCCGCGGCCGCAGGCATGATGCGCAACGCCTTTCTTTTCATCGGTTCTTCATTCATCCCGGATTTTGCGGGTTCATGACCTCGATTCGAATTGCCGCATGGAAGCGTGCCCTACGGCGGAGCGAAAATCAAGCGCAACCGGAAGCGGGGCGCGGGCGCTGGCGGCCCCGCGGCCCTGGCGCTAAACAAGTTGACAATAAACGCGGGCTGTCCTAAATATCCCGTGTAAGATCGCGCAACCAACGAAAGGCGGGCGACACCATGAAAGCATTGCGGAGAAACCGCAGCCTTGCATCCGTTACCATGGCGCTCTCGGCAACAGCGATATTCCAGGCGGCCGGCGCCGCGAATATCCGGGGCTGGGTTGTCGGCAATTGCGATGCCGAAAATCCCACGATTCTTTGCACCACCAACGGAGCGGACTGGTTCCGGCAGGGGCTCGGCTACGTGCCGCGGGTGGGGCTCAACAGCGTTGCTGTCTCGCCCTCGGGCGGCAATGTCTGGATTGCGGGCGCAACGCAAGGCGGGTATGCCGCGATATATCATTCCGCGGACGCGGGCGCGACATGGTCGCGCCAGGGCAACAGCGCCATGCTGCCCGACAGGGACTTGTTCAAAATCCGCGCCGCGGGCGAGCGCGCCGTTTGGGGCGTGGGCCCGGACGGGACCGTGATCCTCACGGCTGACGGGGGCGCGACCTGGAAAACGGTGGCGATCCCCGGATTTTCCGGCCACCTGCAGGCGGTGACGGCCCTTGATGAGAATACGGCATGGGTGGGCGGCGCGATCGACAGCACTAACGCGGCGCTGTTCCACACGGTTGACGGCGGCGCCACGTGGACGAAGCAGGACCGGGGCGGGATCACCAATGTCGCGCACGTGCTCGGGCTTCACGCGGTTGACTCAAACACGGTCTGGGCGCTCGGCGGGCCGCTTGGAATAATTGTTTCCACGAATGCCGGGGCATGGTGGGAAATCAAGCTGGGCGGGGCGAGCCTCCGGGACGGAAACGAGATTCACGTGGACGCGAAAGGCACGGTCTGGGCCGCCACGGACAGCGCCGCGTACTGGTCGCTCAACCGCGGCGAAACGTGGAATTCGGCCACGCTCCCCGAGTTCTGCATGGGCATAAACTCGCCCGACGGAACGAACGTTTGGGCCGTTTCGGACCATTGGTCCGGCGGCATGATTTACCGCAGCCCGGATGCCGGGGCAACGTGGACGCAACAATTGACCCTGGCGGGCGCGGGCTGCGCCGACGTGGCTTTCGCGCCGCTCCTGGCAAGACCAAGGGGCGACGATTTCAATGGCGACGGGAAAAGCGATCTTGCGGTCTTCGGATTCGATTCCGGCGCATGGTTCATCGCTTCGCCATCCCTGGCAGACGCAGTGGATTCCCGGAGCCCGGCCAGGGGCGTATTGGCGTGGGACGAACACTGGGGCTGGCCCGGCGCGATAATTGTGCCGGGCGACTATGACGGGGACAAAACGAGCGACCTGGCCGCGTTCGATTCCAATACTGGTTATTGGTATATCAGGACCCTGACGGGCCGGGTTCTCGCCTGGGCAATGCCCTGGACAGGCGCGGGGCTGCGGCCGGTGCCCGGCGATTACGACGCTGATGGCGCGAGCGATTTGGCCGTGTACCATGAGGACCAGGGGCGCTGGTACGTGTGTTCCCTGGCTGAGAACCGGGTGGCGATGTGGAACATGCGCTGGGGCGGGCCGGGCCTGATTCCAGTGGCCGGCGACTATGACGGCGACGGCGCGGACGACCTGGTGTTGAACGACGCCGCAAACGGCCTCTGGTACGGGCTGAAGGCCATGCAGGGCCCCGTGCCCGTGCAGCCCGGCATCCTGTTCTGGGCATTGCATTTCGGCGGGCCCGGCTTGACGCCCGTGCCGGGCGATTACGACGGCGATGGCGCTGCCGACCTGGCCGTCTATGCCGACGGCCTGTGGTGCGCCGTGAGCATTTGCGGCGAAATCCTTGCGTTCATGGAGTTTGGCGCACCCGGAATGACCCCGCTGTCGGGCGATTACGACGGCGATGGCGTGGATGAACTGGCCTTTTATGACCAGGCGCGCGGCTCGTGGTACGCCTATTCGCTCGAGCGCGACAAGGTGGTGATGAGTGCCGAGCACTGGGGCGGTCCGGGCCTCAGCCCCGTCAGGCGATAGCCGGCTCAAATCGGGAGCACGCCGGAATGGCGGCGGCCGGCGCCGGAAACGGCCACCCCGTGAAGCCATTCCCAGAACCGGTATCGCTGGAACGAGTCCGTGTCTTCGCAGTTTGACGCGCAGGCCAGGCTGTTGAAACCATGCCGGGCCGGATCGGCCAGCTTCCTGAGATCGTCCGTAAGGGTTCCGGCGTCCCAGCCGGCGAGAATCACGGCGTAGTCCTCCCCGTCCTGTTCCGAACCCAGCACCGGGCCGAGCGTCTTGCGGCCGAAGTCCCGCAACGTATCCTCCGGCCAGTGGGTGAAATGCGAAAAGGCCAGGTAGTTCAAGGCGCAGGGGATGAGCCGGCTTGAGACTTCGCCGTGAATGCTCACGCCTTCCAGGCCGGAGCGCCAGGCGCGCAGGCAGGCTTCCTTGATGGCGCTGACCACGCATTGATAGCGGTCGCCGCGCCACTGGCTGCCCTGGTGGACAAACCCGACGTTGCGCGGTGCAGCCGGCCGCAGGCCCGCGGGCCACTGCGGATTGTCGAAAGCCGCGCCAGGGGCGCCATTGTCCAGGTAGGCGGCCAGGGGCAGCGGCTCCTTCAGCAGCATGCCGCTCAGCGTCCATTGGCAGACGCTTTGCTCAGGCAGCAGTTTCAGCATTGCGGGCGGCTTCTTCCCCATGCCGGTGTCCTGGACCAGCTCGTCGCAGTATTGAAATCCGGCATAGGTCGCATAGGCCGCCGTGATATGCGGAAGGCGGTCCCGGATCGAGAGAAGCGCCTGCTGGTAAGAGCGGCCCTGGTGGAAAAACACTTCCGCGTCGTCGGCCGGCCAGCCTTTTCGGAGAGCCCGCGTCAGCGGGTGATGATCCACGATGAAATCCCCGTTCTCGAAATTGAACCCGCCGATGTCGAACTCCCGCAGCATCCAGCCCAGCGCCTCATTGAGCCAGTCCTGGAAGGCCGGGTGCCCGATGCAGGCGCCGTATTCCCCGTTGAATTCATAAGGCTCGCCTTTCTCGTTGAGCATGCGCGCATCCGGATGTTTCGCGAGGAAATTATTGAGGTTATACTTGTTGTCCCCTTCATAGTAGGCGCCGCCATACCAGGAGGTGCCGAATCCGGGCATGATCGCCACGCCCTTCTTTGCCGCGTAGTCGGCCACGCGTTTGGCGTATTCCGCGCCGCCGTGCGAATCGCGAAGGAAGCCCCAGATGACAATGCCCCTGATTCCCAGGCCGGCGGCGCAATCCGTCAGCCGGCGATAATCCTCGATGAACGTCCCGGGATGCTTGAAATACCTGTTGTAACACCCGCTGGTTTGAAGCCCGGGATCGTCCAGCGTCCAGTTGGCGCTGTGATCCCATGTCCAGAAATAGGATCTGGGCAGGGCCGGTTCCGGACGATCAAGATTCCACGAATAATAGTTGCGCGGCATGGAGCGTTCATTCAGCGTGCGTTTCCAGATCATGTCTTCTCCATGGCGTATTCGCCGCCTGCACAGCAACCCGTTTCAGCCCGGATTTTGCGGATTCAAGGGTGTGTTCCGCGAAGCCAGGCCAGTCGCTGCTCTTCGGGAAACCGCTCTATCGCGTAGCGGAGCGCCGTGCGGGGCATGGCCCGGCAATGCCGGCGCAGGAATGACTCCTCCGCCGAAAGGTCGCGCTTGCCGATCTCGCGCAGCATCCAGCCTGTTGCCTTGTGAATCAGGTCGTGGCGGTCATTCAGCAGAATGGCCGCAATGGCCAGGGCGTCGTCAAAACGACCCTGGCGAATCCAGGCGTGCGAGGCGACCATCGCGATCCGGCGCTCCCAGAGCCCCCCGGAGCGCGCAAGCCGCAGCATCGGCGTCTTCGGGCGGTCCAGCAGCCATTCGCCGGGAATGTCCGGGGCCGAGAGGTCCACAAGGTCCCAGTTGTTGATCCATGCAGTATTGGCCAGGTAGAGCCTGTATATGGCGCGCTGCCCGGCCTCGTCCGCGCGTTCGAAGTTCCGGGCGAGGATCATGAGCGCCAGCAGGCGGTCCTCGTGCCACGTGGAATGGAGCAGCTCTTCGCAAGAGCCTGCGGATTGCCCGCCGTGTTTCCGGGCAAGCGCCCGCAACGCGGGCACAACAATCCCGCGGAAGCAATCGCCCTCGCCGTACTCGCCGTGGCCGGTCTTGAAAAAGCGCTTGAGTTCCACGGCCTTCTTCGAGTTGGCCGCGGCCGCAAGATCTTTAAGAATCTGTTTTGGGATCATTCCCTGCCTGTATATGCGGACTCGGCTTAACCCGGGGGCTTTGCGCGGAGACCGCCTCCTTTTTCGCCCGCGCGGGGCGGCCAATGCGCTTTTTTCTGTGCGCGAGTATTTCGCAACGGCCGCGGCAAGGCAAGCAAACAATTGGAGCCTTGGTTATTCAGGATACGGAAACGATGACAAGGTTGATCCGGAACGCGAGCCGCGCTATAACCCGGATTTTGCGGGTATAACAGCCTCCGCGGACAGCGCTCATGTCTGTTTCGCGCGTGCTCGAAATATCGTGTCGGCGCATTGAAGATGAGCCGGGAAAGGGATCGTCATGAGAATAGCGTGGATCGGGACCGGCGTGATGGGACGGTCAATGGCCGGGCATTTGCTCGACGCCGGGCACGAGTTGACCGTCTTCACCCGGACGCGGGAAAAGGCCGCCGGCCTGCTGCAGCGCGGCGCGAAGTGGAGCCCCGGGCCGAAGGCGGCCGCACGTGACGCGGAAATAGTCTGCATCATGGTAGGCCATCCCCGCGACGTCAGGCAGGTGGCGCTCGGGCCGGGGGGCGCGCTGCGATCAATGCGGCCCGGAACGCTGCTCATTGATTTCACGACCAGCAGTCCGGCCCTGGCCCGCCGCATCGCCGCGGAAGCCGCGGAACGCGGAGTGTCGGCTCTTGACGCGCCGGTGTCGGGCGGCGACACGGGCGCTCGCAACGCGGCGCTGTCAATCATGGCGGGCGGCGAAGAGTCCGCGTTCGAGCGGGCCCGGCCGCTGTTCGAGCGCCTTGGAAAAACCATTGTGCTGCATGGCCCGGCCGGCGCCGGCCAGCACGCCAAGATGGTGAACCAGATCATGATCGCCTCAAACATGATCGGCGTGTGCGAGGGCCTGCTTTACGCGCGAAGGGCCGGGCTGAACCCTGAGCTGGTTCTGGCAAGCGTAGGCAGCGGCGCGGCCGCATCCTGGAGCCTGTCGAACCTGGCGCCGCGGATTCTGCGCAACGACATCGAGCCCGGGTTCTACGTCGAGCATTTCCTCAAGGATTTGAAGATCGCCCTGGAAGAGGCCCGGCGCATGAACATGATTCTCCCCGGCCTGGCCCTAGCCCGCAGGCTTTACGCCCGGCTCGCAAAGCTCGGCGCGCAGAAAAAAGGCACACAGGCGCTGGTGCTCGCACTCGAGGATTTGCAGCGCACAGCGGGGTCCGGAGCGGGCGGCACAGACGCGGCGCGCCGTTGACCCTATATGGAGCAGTTCAACTGCCCCGCGCTTGTCTGCTGATGCTGCACTGAATAGGCGAAAGACATCAAGAGAATATCCAATAACCAACAAGGAATATCCAATGTCCAAGTGAGCATGTGGGGTTGCTCCCATCCAAATCGCTATCGCTATCGCTATCGGGATCGGTATCGATTTCCACCTCTCCCAACTCAAGACTCAAAACTTCTGACCTTCTTTCTTCTTTCGATCCCGATTTCGATAGCGATTTCGATATCGATGCCCCTACCAATATCCAAGGAATCCGATGAAGGTTGGGAGTTCCTTGTTGGATATTGGATATTCGATTGCTCTTTCCAGGTTGAAGGGCCGGGCTGCAGGCTGGCCCGGCCCCCCATGGCATCTCCAAAAGCCCTTGCCGGAAGCGGCCCGGCCGCCGCCCGCGGGCCGCATTCGCGGGGCATCAGCCCGGCAGTCCTTTCACCCACTTTTCGCGGACCATTTCGTAGACTGAATCGGGAATTTCTTCCGTATCATAAATGTTGTTCGGAACGAACATGCTGCCCGCTATTTCGGGCACCGTGCAGAACGTGTCGCCGCGGCAGGCGTCGCGCTCGCCGGTGTTCCTGAGATTCGGCACCTTCTGTGGTGCGTTTCCGTTGACGATGGAGCGGTACGCCAGGATTCCCGGAAGGCACATGTCAACCGCGGTGTAGACGTCGATCGAATTCTTCCGCGCCTCCTCGTCGCCGAGCACCTGGCGGATGAAGTAGTAGGTGGTGAAGAAGTCGCCGCCGCCGTGGCCGGCGCCGGCTGCGTCCTTGATCGTGAACTCGGGAACGTACTTGACGTGTTCGCCGACGCAGTTGCGCTCGCCCTCGATGTAGACGTGCAGGTTGCCGCCGTCCCAGCGGTCGGTTTCCATGCTGCCCTTCGAGCCATACATCTGGTAGTTGATGGAGCCCGGCTCGCGCTTCAGGCCGCCGTGTATGCTTTTTACCATCGCGCCGTTCTCGAGCTGGACGATTTCCATTCCGGCGGTTCCCGCCTTTGTGCCGAGCGCGCGCATGAACGGCATGTTCCGGGTTTCGATCCCAATGACCTTCACGGGGCGAAGCCCGGAGGAAAACAGTATCGGGCCCAGGGAGTGCGTGCAGTAAAAGGTCGAATAAAGCGTGTTGCGCCAGTGGTTGCGCTCGCCGTAGGTGATCTGCGGCCAGATTGACGAGCAGTCGTGTATGTACTCGCCCTCGGCGTGCATCAGTTCGCCTATGTCGCCGCGCCGGTAGCGCTGCCGCATTTCAAACGTGGTGTTGAAATAGCAGTAGTTCTCGGCGTACATGTAGACCTTGCCGCTCCTTTCAACCGCTTCGACAAGCCCGACCGCCTCCGACAACGTCGAGCAGGTCAGCACCTCGCTCATGACGTGCCTGCCGCTGTCAAGCAGCCGTATGGCAAAGGGCGCGTGCTCCGACGCGTAATTTGCCAGCACCACGGCGTCCATGTCGCATTGAAAGAAATCGTCGAAGCGCTCGAAAAGAGCAACCTTGATCCCTTTGTCCGCGGCAACCTTCCGGCATTTGTCGAGCAGCGGAACGTGCTTGTCGCAGATCGCGACCAGCGCCGCGTCCGGATTGCCGAGCGTCTGCTCGATCATTGTCATTCCGCGCGACGCCCCGAAAACGCCGATTGTAACTTTTTTCATTCTTGCCGCCCCTCCTTGATCAAATTAACGAAACAAAGCTTCTCCCCTATCTCCTATCTCCTCTCCCCTATCCCCTCGTCCTCGGACCCGGTATGCTTCTCTTCGCACCTGACGACCTCAATGGTGGAATGCCTGACCTGGCTGAACGACGAGAGCAGTTCCCGGTAATGCGCGGCAGGCCGCGGGTCGTGGGTGACGATGCAGACTGCCAGGCCAAGGTCTTCCCCGCCCAGCCGCCAGACGTGCAGGTCGGACACGCAGTTGTCGGCGTCGGATTCAAGGCGCTCCCTGATGCGCGACAAGGTGCCGGGCTCGACGCCCGCGTCGAGAAGGGTCCGGCCGGTCTCCTTCAGCAGCCCGAGCGCCCAAATCGCGATCATGGCGGCGCCCAGCAGGCCGATCGCGGGGTCCATCCAAACAAGGCCCCAGAATCGAACGCCGAGCAGGGCGATCATGGCCAGCACGGATGTGAGCGCGTCGGCTACGACGTGGATGAACGCGGCGCGCAGGTTGTGGTCGTGATTGTGATTTCCGTGGCCGTGGCCCGGCGAATGAAGCAGCCCGGCGCACAGCAGGTTGACTGCGAGCCCGATGCACGCCACCGTGAATGCCTGGCCGAAATGAACTTCGACCGGGGTTATGAGCCGCGAGACCGATTCGCCCGCCATCCCGAGCGCGACAATTCCCAGGATGATGGCGCTCGTAAAGGCCGCCAGGGATCCGACCTTGCCGGTGCCGAAAGTAAATGCAGGGTTGTCCCGGTGCCTCCGCGCGAAACGGTATGCGAACACGCTGATCCCGAGGGCCAGCATGTGCGTGCCCATGTGCCAGCCATCCGCAAGCAGGGCCATGGACCCGGAAAGCCAGCCTGCCGCGATCTCAACGGCCATCATGCAGGCGGTGACGATCACCACCCACCGCGCCATGCGCTCGGCATGCTCATCCACAGCGCCGAAGCGATGATCGTGCACCCACCTGTCCGCCTGCCCGACATGCCTTTTCATAACCGCCTTCCTTCCCCTGCCCCGGCGCTAACGCCTTGCTCCGGGGGGCCCGCGCCCCGCATCGGCGCCGGCGCCCTAACCCGGGCCCGCCATCGGTTCATTCGGAAGCGGAGCCGCGCTCGCCTTCCGCCGCGCCCGATCCGGGGCCGCGGCTGAACACCCACAGCTTCAATTTTGAAAAATTCGTGCCGTATTCCAGCCTGAACCTGCCGCTCAGCGCATCGAACAGCGTGTTCCCGGGATCGGCGGTCGCCTGGTGCCCCTGCAGCATGAAAATCCTGCCGCTACCCCGGAAGTCAATTTCTTTTAGCCCGGACGCATCGTTCATGCAATACACTTTTTCGGCCCGCAAGTGATCAAGGGTGCGGGTGTAATCGCTGAAATAAGCGCGGCTGTAATAATAGGATAAACACGGGTACAGGTACCATGCCGAAGCGACAACAAGATCCCGGTCGGTCTTCAGGGCCTTGACATAGGGGACCGCGCTCTTCCAGTCTTCGCCTTTGCCCTTATTCAGATCGAGGCGAAACCAGGAAACCATTACGATGCCGCAGGCAACCGCAATCTTGAGCGGAGCTTTCAAGGGCGCCAGCGAGAGCAGATAGGCAATCAGCAGAAAGAAGCCCAGCGAGGCATACAGCACGTAACGGGCATTGAAAACAGGCTGTATGAAGGATGCGGAGAATGCGGCAACAACCGGGAGAAAAGCGAGAAGCGGCAGGAATATGCGATTCAGCCGGGCGCCCGGATCGCTCTTTGCCTTCCGGCCCGCAAGGCATCCGGCCGAGGCCAGCATGAGAGCCGCGCACACAGCCAGCAGGAACTTCCCGTTCGCAAAATCGGCAAAAACGTCAACCATGTCGGACAAGCCCGGCCGCGACAGCCACGAGATGTCGCCCGCGGCGGGATAGCCGCCGCTCGCGACGAACAGGAGCCAGGGAACGGCAAGAGCCGCGGACAGAGCCTGGGAAAGAAAATAATAAAGAACGCCCTTCCTGAATGCGCCGTAACAAGAAAGCGCCGCGGCGAATTCGGCGGCCAGGAAGAACAGGGTCATGTAATGCGAGTGAATAACAAGGGCGTTCACCGCGCCAAGGGCGGCAAGCCGCGCCATATTGGGCGCCTTCAGCAGTTCGTAGAAGAGAAGAACAGACAGGGCGCAAAGCCCCCCGGTCAGGGCGTACGTCCGCATTTCCTGGGCATAATATGCGTGAATGTCCGAAAATGCGTACAGCAGGGAAACGAATACCGCCGACTGGATATTCAGATGCCGTGCGGCAAAAACATATAGAATGACGGCCGTCAACAGGCTGAATACAACGGAAAACGACCTCAGTGCCGCCTCCGAATTGCCGAAAAGGGCGTTCCATCCGGACAAGGCGCACGCATACAAGGGCGGTGTGCTGTCGGTCCTGTGCGCAAGTATAATTTCCTTGACGCCCATCTGCGCAAATTGCGCGCTCAATCCCTCGTCGCACCAGAGGCTCGCAGCGCCGAGGTTCCACGATTTGAGGGCCAGGTTTAGAAGCAGAACGGCCGCCATCATGATTGGCGCATGGCTCTGCGCGAAATTCAAGAACGCGCGGCCGAGCGTTTCCGCCCTGTCATTGAACATGCCGATCACGGATATTCCGCCTTCGTTCATGGCGTTGCGGGGCAGGACCTTGCCCCTCTATTGACATGGACCTTTGATATGGTAGCCTGTACCCGCACGCAAGCAGCCGGCCGGCATGCGCGGGGGCGTTTCAATCCTGGTCCCGGCCGCGAAAGAACGCGCAACACTTCCGATCTTTCGCGGCGCATGCTTCCTCCAATTGTCGGGGGCGGCATTATATGTTCCCGTCCCATGCAGTCAATCGCAAGCCGGCGTGAAACAGCGCCCCGGGCCGCACGAATGACAGAAGACGCCCAAATCGCGCTCAACCGTCACACGGCCGAAGCGCTGCACGAGCGGCTGGCGCACACCGGCCTCACGCCCGCCATGGCGCGGCGCGTCATCGCATCCGCCATCCGCGAGGGCGCCCTGCCCCGGCCCGGGCCCGCCATGCCGGCCCGGGTCCTCGCGGCCATCCGGCCACTGACGTTCATTCCGCGCCTGGCCAGGACAGCCCGGGTGGAATCGGCCGGCGACGGGTTTGTCCGCTACACGTTCCGCGGCGCGGGGCCGGAGCGCTTCGAGGCGGTGCGCATTCCGCTGCTGCACAGGCCGGGCGACCGCAAGGCCGTTGTGTGCGTGAGCAGCCAGGCGGGCTGCGCGCTCGGATGCGCCTTCTGCATGACCGGAAAAATGGGATTTCAACGCAACCTGCAGCCGTGGGAAATCGTGGACCAGGTGGCTCATGTCCGGGCCGACTCGCCCGAGCCCGTCCGGGGCGTGGTGTTCATGGGCATGGGCGAGCCGTTGCTGAACCTCGACGCCGTGCTGGACGCAGCCCGGATTCTGAGCGCGCCATACGGCCTGGCTATTCCGGGCAAATCCATAACCATCTCCACGGCCGGCATCGCGCCGGGCATCCGCAGGCTGGCGGCCATGCGCGCGCCGTACCGGCTGATCGTGTCCCTGGCCTCCGCGGACCCGGCCCGGCGCGCGGAACTCATGCCGGTCGAGCGGCAATACCCGACGGGCGAACTGATCGCGGCGCTCCGGGAATACCACGCGGCCCTGCGCCGCCGGGTGACTCTGGCATGGCCGCTCATTGCCGGCATCAACACGCGGCCTCAGGATGCCCGGCAACTGGCCGGCCTCGTCCGGGACCTCCCGGTTCAGCTCGACCTGATCGACGTGAACGACCCCACCGGCCGCTTCCACCCGCCGGGCGACGCGGAGCGCAGCGCCTTTCGCGACGCGCTCCGGGCGGCACTGGCCGCGCCAGTCAAGCGGCGCTACAGCGGGGGCAAGGACATTCACGCGGCCTGCGGCATGCTGGCGACAGGATTGGGGTCACGTCTAAAGATGTAATAATTCAACCAGGTGGGGATTTTGGGCACGTCTATTTACCGGTTATAAGCATCGTTCATTTTTCAAACGCAAAATCCGGGGTGAATGGACGTATCCAAGTCCGACCATTCACCATGCCCAAAAGCCAATCTTCACGCAGGTAGGAGATAATTTGGAAATCAGGAAATCAGGACTGAAATAGATCCTGTCTCTTCTCTTTTCCTGATGTTCCTGATTTCCTTATTCAACCCATGGAGCAGTTTCGATTTCGATAGCGATTTCCTCTCCCCCTCTCTCTTCCCTATATCCTATCCCCTCGTCCTTGGATATTGGATATTCGCCTGAAAACACATTACTTCACGACCCCGACACCTTAATCCCGAACCGCGAACCCTGAACCCGATCCCGATTTCGTCCTCCCAACTCAAAACTCAAAACTTCTCCCCTATCCCCTCTCTCCTATATCCTATCCCCTCTCCCCTATCCATTGGACTGCCATTGGACTTGACCCCGGGCGCCGGCTGGGGCAAACTGCTTCCCTTCCAACGGCACGCGTCGAAGTTTTGCCCGCTCGCAGGCTGCCGTACAGAACGGCAACGCCCTGGACGAACCTCTTAAGACCCGGAACAACATGGATATTGCGACGATAAAACGGGAGATATCACGGCGGCGGACTTTCGCGATCATATCGCACCCTGATGCGGGCAAGACCACCCTGACCGAAAAGCTGCTGCTTTACGGCGGGGCCATTCAGCTGGCTGGCTCGGTCCGCACGCGGCGCAACCAGAAATCGACGGCCTCGGACTGGATGGAGCTGGAAAAGGAACGCGGCATCTCCATCTCGTCAACCCTGCTCCAGTTCGACTACAAAGGCTGCGTCGTGAACCTGCTCGACACCCCCGGCCACAAGGATTTCAGCGAAGACACCTACCGCGTCCTGACCGCCGTGGACAGCGCGGTGATGGTCATGGATGCGGCAAAGGGCGTGGAGGAGCGAACGCGCAAGCTTTTCGAAATCTGCCGGCTGCGGCAAATACCCATATTCACGTTCTTCAACAAGATGGACCGGCCGGCGCGCGATCCGCTCGCGCTCCTGGACGAGCTGGAAAAAGTGCTCGGCATCGGCGCGTTCCCGATCACGTGGCCCCTGGGCTCCGGCGCCGACTTCAAGGGCGTCTACGACAGGCTCGAAAAAGAACTGCGCCCTTACAAGCATGCGGCCCACGGCAAACACCAGGCGCCGTGCCAGGTCACGGGCATCCACGACGAGGCCATCCGGAAGCTGGTTCCCGAGGACCAGTACCGCGCGTGGACGGAGGAGCTCGACATGCTCTCGGGCGCGGGGGAATCCTTCGACGAAGCCCAGGTCAGGGCCGGGCTGATCACGCCCGTGTTCTTCGGAAGCGCGATGACCAACTTCGGCGTTCAGCACCTCCTGGATTACTTCATCCTGCACGGCGCCCCGCCCCAGCCCAGGAAGGCGGCATCAGGCCCGGTGGACCCGGCAAGCCGCGCCTTTTCCGGCTTCGTGTTCAAGGTTCAGGCGAACATGAACCCGAAGCACCGCGACTGCCTGACCTATGTCCGAGTCTGCTCAGGCGTTTTCGAGAAAGACATGGCAGTGGCCGATCCAAGGTCCGGCAAGCCCATCCGCCTTTCGTACGCGCAAAAGCTCTTCGGCCAGGACCGGGAATCGCTGGAAATTGCATACCCCGGCGACATCATTGGGCTCGTGACCCACAAGCCCTTCCGCATCGGCTCCACCCTGGCGGCGGACCCGGGAATCGTCTATGACGAAATACCGCGCTTTCCGCCCGAGGCGTTTTCGTTCATCCGGAACATCGGGACCTCGAAGCACAAGCAGTTCCGCGACGGCATGGCCCAGCTCCTTGAGGAAGGCGTCATTCAGTCGTTCCAGGTCGCCAACGATGCCCGGAAACAGACGCTGCTGGGCGCGGTCGGCCAGCTCCAATTCGACGTGGTGCTCTACCGCCTGCGCGACGAATACGGCGCGGAGCCGCTGCTGGAGCCCGCGTCCTTCACCTCGGTGCGATGGTTCGATCCGGGCACGCGCGCGGAGGACCGCGCCAACGACTACCTGGGCTCGGGCGTCAGGCTGGCCACGGACATGCGCGGCCAGCTCGTAATATTGTTTTCCGGCGAATGGTCCATGAAATACTACATGGAAAAGCACCCTGACGCCAGGCTCCACGCCATATCGCCGCACGAGGCGTGAGCGTTTCGGCCGCGCGCCCGGTGGAGAGCAACGGCGTTTTTGCGTTTTCCTTTTATGATCTGTCTGGTAAAAACGCATATGAAGCAGGAAATATTCCGCATATTAGCTGTATTGAAACAAGTCATGGCATAGCTGATATTAGCTCAAAATTAGGGCATTACATACTGGAGGCGCATCATGCCGGAAATAGATCACAAGCTCGTCCGCATAGGCGTGTTCTACGACGGAAATTTCTTCTATCACGTCAGCAACTATTACCGTTACGCTCACCCGCGGCGGCAGCGCATATCCATTCCCGGGCTCCACGAGTTCATCCGGCGCCACGTGGCGGACGCCGAAGGCGTGGACGCGGAGTACGCGCAGATTGTGGACGCGCACTTCTTCAGGGGCCGCCTGTGGGCCAGGGAGGCGGAAGCGCGCCAGCAGCTCTACGCCGAGCGGGTCTTTGACGACATTCTCATGGCCGAAGGCGTGGTGACCCATTACCTGCCGATCCCGCAGAAAACCGAGAAAGGCATCGACGTGTGGCTCGCGCTGGAGGCGTTCGAGCTGACCGTGTACAAGAAATTCAACGTGGTCGTCCTGCTCGCCGGGGATTCCGACTTCATACCGCTGGCGCGAAAAATCAACTCGCTCGGAACCCGCATGATGGTGCTCGGGTGGGATTTCAAGTTCACCGACGATTCAGGGCGCGAGCGCGAAACCGTGACGTCCACCCGCCTCCTTGACGAAATCACCTATCCGGTGATGATGCACCAGATCATAGACGACAAGGCAAACCGGGACGACCCGGTGATAAGAAACCTTTTTGTCGAGCACAAGGAGTCGCCCGTCGCGCCGCCGCCGATAACCCGGACGCCGGAGCCGGACGACCCGGCCCAGGCTGATCCTGATGGATTATCAAAGTGCGAGGGCGAGCTTCTCAGCCTGCGCGGCGGCTTTGGATTCATCCGGTGCCGGCAATACCCGAACAACGTGTTCTTTCACTGGGCATCCCTGGAAAACAAGGATTTCTCAGAGCTCGCGCCCGGTCAGCGCGTTCGCTTCTTCGCGGAAGAAGGCGAAAGAGGCCCTGTCGCCCGCGAGATCGAAGTGCTGGATTAGGGGGCGGCCGGCTTGCGAAGCCGCTAGGGCCGGTTTGCCTGCCCCTTAAACCCCGGAAGACAGGATTCAGGAGTCTGAATTCAGCAGAATCAGCCACAAAAAGCACAGAGGCATGGGAACAAGCACCACATGCCTGCGCCTCTGCGCCCCTGCGCGAGACATGCCTTCATCCTGTTTTCTTCGGCGGCCGGGGCCGGCCGCCCTTCAGGAAGGCGGTGTGTGTAGGCCGTATGTGCGACGAATCGCGCCACACCGTGGCGCGCTACAGACACTTCTCCCCTCTCCCCTCCTATCCCCTATCGCCTATCCCCTCCCGTTCCGCCGCTTCCGGTCGCGTCATGCGTCTCGCAAGGGGCAGCCAGGCAATCAGCGCGGCCAGGGCCGCCACCGGGTAGATTGGCAGCGGAAGAACATGCAGCCCGCGCGCCGCGGCGAAAGCCGCGGAGGCGGCGCCTTTGCCGATCCTGTACCCGAACGCATCGATCACTTCCTTGGCCCGGTACCGCGCGTCAAAGGATAGCGGAATATAGAGCAGTTCCTTGCCGGCGCGGAAGATGGAATAGTCGAGAATTTTGAAGGTCATGTACGCGCCCGCCGCGGGCGCAAGGCCGGGCACGGCCAGGGATAGCGCGCTGGCCGCCGCGTTCAGGAGCGGAATGGCCGTGTGTATTGCCGCCAGGGAAAACCGGCGCAGGGCCAGCGGCGTTAGGATGAACTGGAAAACCGCGGCGCCCACGTTGAGAAGGGCGTATAATCCCCCGAACCAGCTCGTGCGGGCATCGGCGTCCGGAATCGCAGCCTTGACCCGGATGTTCATGTGCAGCTCCAGCGCGGTCGAAACCACCTGCGTGAGCACGATCAGGAGGGCCATGCGGGAGAGTACCGGCGTGCGAATCAGCTCGCCCCAGCCCAGGTGGCCATGCTTGCCGCGCGCCTCGTCGTACGCCGCCCTGGGCTCGCCGGCAAGGCGAAACGCGACGGCGGCCAGCACACCGGCCGGCACCAGGGTCAGCGCAGCCATCATCAGCAGGTTGGCGCTCCCCCATGCCTGCGCGTAGCGCTGCACCATCAGGCCTCCGGCAATGGGGCCCAGCGAGGCCAGTCCGCAGACGAGCCCGTTCAGCTTGCGCCCCTCCGAGTCGTTGAGAGTGGAGTTCAGGAACGACCAGACCTGTTCGATCAGGAGCACGATATACGCCTCGCGGAACAGGTAGAGAATCGCGGTGGCCGGGGCAAAACCGGCCAGCATTGCCTTCTGGCAGGCAATGAGCGTAAAGGCCGAGATGGCCGTGCTCAGGATGATGGCAAGGCGCGGGCCGGCCGCGGAAAGAAGGCGGCCATATCCGTACACCAGCAGGAGCGTGCTCAGCGGCGCCGCGGCCATCACCCACGGCAGCTTGTCCGTGCCATAGGCCTCAACGAACAGCGACTGGGCCACGCTGCGCACAAACTCGTAGCCGAACAGCAGAAACGTAGAGGCCGCGGCAATGGCCAGGGCGGCGGCCAGCCGCCTCCCCGGGATTCCGGTCAGATGAATAAAGAAATTCATGCGCGCGGCCTTGCTTGAACCCGGATTTTGCGATTGGTCAGAGTGCGGCAGATGCAAGGCGCAGC
>JAAZAB010000070.1 GCA_012514555.1 Lentisphaerota bacterium | reverse complement strand
TCTATCGGGTCGATGACCCAACGCCATGGGTTGTTGCCGCGCCCGGATGACTGCTCCTCGCCCAGGATCGAATGCGAAGGATTGTAGCGGCGGATCACCGCTTCAGCCGCGCGCTGGCTTTCGAGATCAAGCGCGAGCTTGACGTCGTGCGCGAAGCGCCGGGTGGCCTGCCGGCGCCGGGCCGAGTTGCTGAGCGCATGCAGCGCCGCGGCACGGGCCGCGGCCACGCAGCAGTTCAGCAGCGCTTCCAGTTCCGGCCGGCGCGGCGTCGGGGCCGGGGAATGCGCCAGCCTGGCTCGAGTGGA
This sequence comes from Lentisphaerota bacterium, assembly GCA_012514555.1. Classification (GTDB taxonomy): domain Bacteria; phylum Verrucomicrobiota; class Kiritimatiellia; order JAAZAB01; family JAAZAB01; genus JAAZAB01. The sequence goes on along the minus strand of JAAZAB010000070.1, from coordinate 7,153 downwards.
CATTGTCGTTGATCCCTTCATGGTTTAACGCTAAGGTGACAAAAAAAAGGAATGATGAACCCATGCCCGGCGATGTGCAATCCCAAAAACGCGTCCGCGTGGTTTGCGCGCTCCTGGAAAAGGACGGGCGGCTTCTGCTGGCCCAGCGCGGAAAGGGGATGCGGCACCCGCTGGAATGGGAGTTTCCCGGCGGCAAGGCGCTTGATGGCGAAAGCGATGAGGCTGCGCTGCGGCGCGAGCTGCGGGAGGAGCTGGCGATCGAGATTGACGTGCTGGCGCGGCTGCCCGCCGTGGAGCATGACTATCCGGATATCCGGATCGAACTGGCTCCCATTCGGTGCAAAATCCGGTCCGGCTCGATCGCGCTCCGGGAGCACGCTGCGCTCGCATGGGTCTCTCCTGGGGATGCCTTAGGCATGAAACTGGTCCGTGCCGATCTAGCCATCATGGAACAAATCGCGCATCACCGGTAGTGCTCGCGCAGCTCCCCGTGATACGGCAACGCAAAGATTTCGTCAATCAAGTCGTTTGCGTTTTTGACGCTTTGCGTCCATTTATCCATCATGACCAGTTGGGTCAGCAGGGCGCGACTGCCCTTTTCATAGGCGGCAAGTTCCATTTCGACCGGCGCCACACGGTCCCTCAGAATGTGGGCGATGATCGGCTTTGGCAGTCCGCCGGTCTTGATTCCCTGAATGCCGCGCCGGCTGATCAGCGTGGGAATCTCCACTTCAAAATCACTCGGAATGCCGGCGATGAATTCGTTGCTGTTCCGGACGTTGGTGACAAGAACCCGCGGGATATCGCAGGCGATGGACTCGATAACGGGGATTTGCAGGCCGTGGCCGCCGCCCGCTTCTGACGCCCGCTTTTCGTCCGCCCCGATGAAGACGCGCTTCTCGTCCCGCACCAGTTCCTTGAAGTGTTTCGGCGCCTGGCGTACGCCCTCGGCATAGGTATACCACCAATCCCGCGAGTTGGCTTTCCAGCGTGCTTCAACATCGGGGCTGCTGTGATACCACCAGGGCCATGATGCGCCGGTAATGCTGGCCGAGTCGCCGATGGGAATGACGCCCAGGTTCCTGTACAAGTCCAACTTCTTCATGCCCATCTCGCCCTCCGGATGGGTTTGCCAGTATTTTTCCGCTTCCGTTTCCAGCCAGCGGTTGAGCATTGGAAATACATTCTGTCCCTTGTAGAACATCTTCGTCAGCCAGATGAAATGATTGACGCCGGGCGCTTCATAAGTGACCTGGGTACTGTCCAGCCCGAGCGTTCGGGCGATCGAACGGGCGGCGGTGTCGGCGCCGCACAGCCCGACCATCTGGAGCCCGGGATATTTGCGCTGCAGGAAGGTGGTCCCGGCCAGGACGGGATTGGCCACCAGGAGGAGCCATGCTTTGGGGCAGAGTTCCAGTATGTCGCAGGCAATGCCCTCAAAAAGCTGGAACTGGTAGTAGTTCAGCCAGAACGGCTCATCGTATAGAATGTGATAGCTGCCGCCCCACTTGATCCCGTGCTTTTCCGCGATTTTCCAGCCTTCGGCCAAGCGTCGGCCGCCGTCAACCAGCGCAGTGTTAATCACGAAATCCGCGCCCTGCAAAGCTTCGCGGCGGTCAAGGGTTTTCTCCATTTTCAGATCCACTCCCGCCTGTTTGACCAGGCGCCGGCATACGATATACACGTCGTTCAACCGGTCAGCATCGATATCCATCAGGCAGACGGTGCTGCCGTGGAGGTTCGGCGTAAGGCAGATGGCCTTGACATGCCCCAATGTGAATCCGCCGCTGCCGCCGCCGATGATCGTAATTTTTACTGCCGCCATGGTACGGGCTCCTTTCTTGTCGCTGGCATCCGCATTCTTGCTCCTGAATTCCGGCTTCCGGCGGGCTGAGCAGTTGCGTTTTGTCTTAACGGCGTCAATTTTCCACACTGGAGAACGGCAGGCTTGGCCAGCGAAGCCGCTTCGGCGAAGCATGGTCCTGCGTTGCCTTTCTTGACTCAACCCTGGCGGCATTATGGAGCAGGTGTTTTCCACTTGTCAATGGACTGCGGTGTGGTTGAATAGGCGGCTAGACAAGGGGAGAACACAAATGATCAAGCTTGACGGGCATAATCTGACGTACAACGACTTGTGGCGTGTGGCGGTTGACGGCGCTTCCTGCGCGCTGGCGCCGCGCGCGCGACTGGCCATGCGCAGGAGCCGGCGCCTGGTGGAAAAGCTGGCGGCTGAGCCGCGCGCGATATACGGGATCAACACGGGATTCGGCCCGCTGAGCGGCACGCGGGTTGCGCTGGCGGACCAGGCCAGGCACCAGGTGAACCTGCTGCATCATCTGAGCGTGGGCCAGGGGCCGTTGTTCAGCGCTTCCGAGACGCGTGCGATCATGGCGGCCAGGGCCAATGCGCTGGCCCGCGGCTATTCCGGGATCCGCGAATCGGTTGTGGACCTGCTGCTGGGCGCGCTGAACGCGGGCGTGCTGCCGGAGATTCCTTCGCTGGGCTCGGTGGGCGCGAGCGGCGACCTTGCGCCGTTGGCGCACATGACTCGTTTGCTCGTGGGTTTCGGCAGCGCCAGAACAGGCGGGAGGCGCGTCCCGGCGGTAAAGGCGCTGGCCGCGGCCGGGCTGAAGCCGGTTGTGCTTGAGTGCAAGGAAGGCCTGGCCCTGGTGAACGGAACCTCGGTTATGACGGGGTTGGCGGCGCTGTCATGCCGCGAGGCGCGCTCCATCCTGTCCTGGATGGAACTGCTCAGCGCCTGCATGATCCAGGCGCTGTTCGGCGAGCCGGAAGTGCTTTGCGAGCAGGCCCATCGCGCGCGCGGGCACCGGGGTCAGTTCCTGGCCGCGCAGCGGATCGCGGCGTACCTCAAGACGCACCCTGATTATGCGCGCAGGATCGACTCCCATTACTGGGGCTCGTTCGCCAAGCCGGTGGAGACCGGAATAGAAATCCAGGACCCGTATTCCCTGAGATGCGCGCCGCAGGTGCTGGGCGCGTTCCAGGATGCGTTCTGGCATGTGGAGCAGGTGGTGAACAGGGAGCTGAACGCGTCCACCGACAATCCGCTCATATTTCCCGCTACCGGCACGGTGATTCACTGCGGCAATTTTTACGGCCAGCATGTTTCCATGGTCAGCGATTATCTCAAGACCGGGCTTGTGAAGCTGGTCCTGCTCTCGGAGCGCCACCTGGAGCGGCTGGTGAACTGGCGGTATAGCGGCGGCCTGCCGCCATTGCTGGCCGGCGGGGCCCCGGGCATCAACTCGGGCCTTGCCGGATGCCAGCTTCTGGCCACCGCCCTGGCGGCTGAGGCGCGGCTGATGAGCGTGCCTGCCTCGGTTCAGACGATTCCCACGAACGCCAACAACCAGGACGTGGTCAGCATGGGCACCATCTCGGCCCGCATGGTCCGGGGTGTATTGGACCTTGCATGGAAGGTTCTCGCCATAGAGGCCCTTGCCCTGGCGCAAGCCGCTGATTTGCGGGAGCGCGAGCGCAGGCCGGTGCTTGGCGCCGCCTATGGCCGGCTTTATAAGAAGGTTCGCTCCGTTTCAGCGCGGCTCGATCAGGACCGCCCTCTTTTCGAGGACATCGGGCGGGTGGCTGCCGGACTGAGTTCCGACGAGTGGATGGATCATTGCCTCCTTCCTTCCGGCGAGGTGCCTCCGGAATTGAAAGCCGCGGCGCACAGGCCGCGAAAGGGCAGGCGGCCATGACCAGCGCCCGGGCCTGTCCGCCATGCCGGGTTCTGCTGGTATCGACGAATTCCGAGGCGGACCCGCACCCGGTCTATCCGCTCGGGCTCGAATATCTGCGCGCCGCCCTCATGGCGCAGGGGCACGAGGTCAGGATATTCGATGTCAACATGTCCGCCCCGGGCGCGCCGGACCTGGAGCCGGCGGTACTCGCGTTTGCCCCGGACTTGATCGGGGTTTCGATAAGGAACGTGGATAACACGGACGGCACGGCGCCGGTTTCCTACCTGCCCGAGGCCAGGGCGCTGGTGGCCCGCATGCGGGCGGTCAGGCCGGTTCCCGTCGTTCTTGGCGGCAGCGGCTTTTCCATTTTTCCCGCCCGCATATTCGAGTGGATGGGAGCGGACTACGGGGTGATCGGGCCGGGCGAGGAGGCGCTGTGCGCCCTGGCGGCCCTTGTCAAGACCGGGGCGGCGGAGGATTCGATCCCTGGCCTGGTCTATCGCAAGGCGGGATCTGTTGAGGTGAACCCGCCCTCCGCCGGCTTGCGGGGCGTTGGAGGAGTGGCTCGCGATCCCGGCCTTGTGAAAGGCTATTGGGCTCTGGGCGGAAGCATGAACCTCCAGCTCAAGCGCGGCTGCCCTCACGCATGCATCTACTGCACCTATCCCGCGCTCGAGGGCGCTCATCTGCTGGAGGCGGACGCCGCTTCGGCGGTCGACGATATCCAGCGCTTGTACGAGGAGCACGGCGTTGACTCTTTCTTTGTCGTGGACTCGGTGTTCAACCTGGCTCAGAGCCAGGCCGGGGCTTTCGCGCGGGAACTGGTCCGGCGCAGGCTGCCTGTCCGGTGGACCGCCTTCTTCATGCCGAAAGGGATCACCGCAGAGCAGGCCGCGCTTTGGAAGGAATCCGGGCTGGACGGTGTGGAGCTCGGGGTTGACACGATTTCCGACCCCCTGCTGCGGCGGTGGGGCAAGCCGTTTTCCGCGGAGGACGTGCTTGAAAGCGCCCGTGTCCTTGCGCGCGCCGATCTGCCCTATGCAATGTACCTGCTTTTCGGAGGGCCGGGCGAAACAAGGGCGACCTTCGAGGAAACAGTGTCGCGCGCGGACGAGTGTCCGCGGGCTGTTGTTTTTGCATTTTCCGGAATGCGAATCTACCCGAACTCGCCGCTGCACCGGGCGGCGATCGAGGACGGCATGATTGGAGGCGAGGACGACCTGCTGGAGCCACGATTCTACCTGTCTAAGGAGCTGGGCGCGGACTGGCTGAAAACGCGGAGGACCGAGCTGGCGCGTCGCACAAACTGGATGGTGGCGGGCCGCAACATGGACGCGCTCAAGCGTATGGCCGGGATGCTGCGCCGAAACGGCCACAAGGGCTCGCTCTGGCAGAGAGTGAGGCCCACCTAGCACCCGCGGCGGCGGCGCGGGCGGGGTAGGGGCGGCAGGGCGGGCTGCAAGCAAGCGTTTCATTTTGCGGCCGCGGGGCGCCATCCGGGGCTTGCCGAATCGGATTGATTTGTAACGGACAATTGGATAGTGTAGCAGCACTTTTCTCAAAAAACAGGAGAGAACCCATGAACAGGACATGGATTGCCTTGGCGGCAGCGGCGGCGGTTGTGCAACCTATCGGGCCGGGACGAACGGCGCTGGCAGGAGCCCGTGATTATTTCAAGATAGAAGACACCAAGGTCGTGGTGAATCTTCAGCCGGCTTCAGTTCTTTTCAGCGCGAACAGCGAAGAGTTCGCGGCTGAGAACAATCAGTATCGGCAGGATTCCGTGAATGGCGACACCAGCTATTTTCCAAGCGGCAAAATCGGCATCGGCTTGGACACGGAGAAGATGCAGTACGACATAACCGTTGGCGGAGGCTATCTTTACAACAATGCGGTTACCGGGCCTGTCCTGCTGGGCGATGTTTCCGTCCGCTTGAAGATGGGCGATGTGATCACGCTTGGCCCTCACGTCGGGCCGGTCTATATCTCGTCTCCCACTTGGAAAGGCGACTCGGACATATCGCTTTCCGGCTCCGTCGGCGTGCTGGCCGGCTTGATGATAACGGTAGGAAATGTATCCGGGCCATGGTCGGTGGTGTTGTCGGCCGATTACGTGCAGTGCAAGCTGGATGCTGAAGACGGCGCGGAATGGAAGGCCAAGAGCGACAGTTTTGACTTGTCGGGATACGCAGTCCAGCTCGGTTTCATGTACCGGTGGGATAAGGACGGGATTTAATAAGCCGCCACGGTTGGCCGGACGCTTCAAGGCCCTGTTTTGAGGTCATGCGTGCGGCGCGTTTCCCGGCCCGGGAACGGCTGCGTCAAGACCGGCGCCGGAGTCACTGTCTTCGCCGGGCAAGGCCGCGGCCCTCCAGCGGGAACGGAAAAGCGGCTGAACATGCGGGGATAACCAGGGAAAGGTGTTTTTGCCATGATTCTTGACGGGCACATTCACACCAACCCGGGAAAGGTTGACAGGCAGGCGTTCCTCGGCCGGTTGAAGTCCGCCGGAATCAACGGCGGCGCGGTGATCTCGATTTCGCCCGATTCCCTTGGGATATCCGGCAAGAAGCTCAAGGCCGCAGAGCGGCTCGACAACCTGATCGCCTGGACCGGGCCGCATCCCGGCCTCTACCCGTTTTTCTGGATTGATCCGCTGGAGGATGACGCCCTGGAGCAGGTGAAAGCGGCGGTCATGCGAAAGGTCGCGGGATTCAAAATCATATGCAACAGGTTTTATCCGGGCGACAGAAAAGCCATGGCTGTCTATTCGGCCATTGCGAAAGAGGGCAAGCCGATCCTTTTTCATTCTGGAATACTATGGGACGGACACAATTCGGCGAAGTACAACCGGCCCGGCGAGTTCGAAGCGCTGCTTGACATTGACGGCCTGAAGTTCGCCCTCGCCCATATTTCCTGGCCATGGTGCGACGAACACATAGCAGTGTACGGCAAATTCCTCAACGCTTACACCCGGCGTCCCGGTCTGTCCGTTGAAATGTTCATTGACATTACGCCGGGCACGCCCGTCATTTACCGCCGCGAGGCGTTAACCAAGCTCTTCACCGTCGGGTACGATGTCGAAAACAACGTGATCTTCGGAACCGATGCCGAGACAAACGATTACAATTACAGGTGGGCCCGGGAATGGATGAGGCGCGACCGCCATATTCTCAAGGGCATCGGGCTGGGCCGCGGCGCGCTGAACAAGATTTACTCGGAAAACCTGTTGCGTTTCCTGGGGGCGTCCGCAAAGAAGGTGCAGAAACGCTATCTGAGGCCCGCGGAATAGACTTTATCCCGCAAAATCCGGGTTTATTTCCGTACGCCGCGGCAAGCGTGACGCCCACGGACGCCGCCTGGACGTAGATGAATGCGAGGAGGAAAGAAGGATGTCAAAACTCAACTTCACCGTGGACAAGGCAAAGTGCACCCGCTGCGGAACATGCGTA
>JAAZAB010000069.1 GCA_012514555.1 Lentisphaerota bacterium | reverse complement strand
GCGCCTGGAAGACAGGGCTGGACTCGGTCTCCGGCTTGCCGCACGAGCATTCGAGCAGCACTCCTATCGTGGCGCCATGGTGGATGTACGAGACAACGCGGCCATGGCCCTGGAGCTCGAAGCGGACACTGCGGCGGAACACGATGTTCTCGCCGATTTCCGCGATCTTGGCCGTCACGAGGTCCTTGACCTCGGCCGCGACATCGCCGCGGGATGCCGCCGCCCGCTCCGCGATGCCGGCGGCGAAAGCCTTGAAGCCCTCGTTCTTGGCCACAAAATCGGTTTCGCAATTGATCTCGACAAGCGCGCCCGCCTTGCCGCCGCCGGCAAGGGCGGAGACAACAAGGCCCTGGTTGGCGGCGCGCGACGACTTCTTGGCCGCAACCGCGATTCCGCGTTCGCGGAGAATCTTCATGGCTTTCGCCTTGTCGCCTCCAGCCTCGACGAGCGCCTTCTTGCATTCCATCATTCCAACGTTAGTCTCCTCGCGGAGCTCTTTCACCAATGCCGCTGAAATATCGACCATGACAAGCCTTCCTTCATGAAACAGGGTTTAAATTATGGCCTTATTCCGCCGGAGCCGGGGCGGAAGGGGGCGCGGGCGGGGCGGCGTCCGGCGCCGCGCCCGCCTCGGCGGAGGCCGGCTTGCCCTCGTGTCTGGGCTTGCGGGCGCCGCCGCGCTTTTTGGCGCGCGCGTCATCCTCCGGCGCCGGGGCGGCCGAAGCGGAGGCGGGCGCGGCTGCGGCGCGGGCCGCCGCTGCCGCCGCCGCGGCGCGGGCCGCGGCTGCTTCCTCTTCCGCGCGCTTCTTCTCGAGCTCGGCGGCGGCCCTGGCAGCATCCTCGTTCGCCTTGAGGATCACCGCCTCGAACGCGGCCACGACGAATTTGATCGCGCGCAGGCCGTCGTCATTTCCCGGAATGGGATAGTCTATGGGCTCGGGATCGCAGTTGGTGTCCACCACGGCGACGATCGGAATGCCCATCTTGTTGGCTTCCTTGACCGCAATGGCTTCGCGGCAGATGTCGAAGACAACCATGGCGCCCGGCATCTGCGACATGTTCGCAATGCCGAGCAGGTTCCGCTCCAGGCGCGACAGCTCGTTGCGAAGCCGGGAAACCTCCTTCTGGGGAAGCGTCTCGAACAAGCCTTTCTTCTTCATCTCCTGGATGGCGCGCATCCGCTTGACGCTCGTGGCGATGTTCCGGTTGTTGGTCAGCGTTCCGCCCAGCCACCGGCTCGTCACCCAGTGCTGGCCGCACCTGGCCGCGGCCTCGCCAACCACGCCCACGCACTGGCGCTTGGTGCCGACGAACAGGACCCCGCGCCCGGCGCTGACGGTATCCCGAAGAAACTCAAGGGCCTGCTTCAGGAAAAACTGGGTCTTGGTAAGGTCTATGATGTATATGCCGTTGCGCTTGTCGAAAATGTAGCGCTTCATCCGGGGATTCCAGCGCTTGCTCTGATGCCCGAAGTGAAGGCCGGCTTCGAGCAAGTCGTTGATCCCGATGTTGACGGGCAGTTCGGCGGACGCAGACGTAACCATTGCGCACTCCTCCTTTGCTGGCCCCGCTCATGGCGGGGCAATCCGCTTTGGCTCTCCCGGAGTAATGGGGGAAGAGCACTCGCTTCTGTCCCGGAAAAGGCCGGGACGACCTGTTGAAAAAGCCGGACTATACCGGATTCCCGGCGCCATGCAAGCGGAAAACCCGGATTTTGCGATTGGTCAGAGTGCGGCAGATGCAAGCTGCATACGCAGGATATCACAAAGCCGCCGCGCAAGCAGAAGGCCGCCGCCGTTCTTGACACAGCCCAGGCGCGGGGCGCACGGGTCCGCCCGGCCTCAAGAGCGCTTCGCGAACACGATTTCACGGCCCCTGCGGGCGCTTGCGTAGAGGCCGTCCAGTATCTTTTGCACGCGGATGCCGTCATCGGCCGATGCGGACGGTTCCCTCTTCTCCCGGATGCAAGCCAGGAACTCCTCCTGGGATGACGGGGTTTTCCGCGTGCTCTGGGCCAGGGTTTTGGTGAAGATGCAGCCTTGCTCCTCGGTCACGAGTTCGGCCTGGTAGTGGTATCCGCCCCCCAGGTTCTTCTGGGTGATCGCGCCCTTTTCGCCGTATAGGCTCGTGATCATATGCTCGGGGTCCTGGATGTTGAGCGCCCAACTCGCCTCCACGACAAGCGTGGCGCCGTTGGCGAACTTGACTATTCCGCAGGCCAGGTCCTCGACCGTGAAAAGTTTCTTCTGCTCGGCCGCGATTCGCTTCGCGATCACGTTGTAGGATGAGCCGCTGACGGAGATTGGCTCGGGGCGCCCCATCAGCCACAGGGCGAGGTCTATCCTGTGCACGCCAAGGTCGATCAGCGGACCGCCGCCGGACAGCTTCCTGTCGCCGAACCAGCCGCCGAACCCGGGCATGCCGCGCTGGCGATGCCAGACCGTGCGGCCGAAATAAATCGGGCCCACCACGCCCGCGTCCACCTGCTGTTTGAGCGCCATGCTCATGGGCAGGAAGCGGTAGGAGAAGTTGATCATCAGCCGGCGCCGGGCCCTGGCGGCGGCCGCCTTCATGGCCCTGGCTTCGGCCAGGTTCATTGCCATCGGTTTTTCGCAGAACACGTGGAGCCCGCGCTCAAGGGCCGCGATGGTCAGGGGCGCGTGGAACTTGTTCGGGGTGGCCACGACCACGGCGTCCATCGGAACCTTGTCCATCATCTTCAATGCGCTGGTGAACTGCTCTGCCACGCCCAGCTTTTTCCCGACCGCGGCAAGCCGATCCCTGTTAAGGTCGGCCAGGGCAGCGACCGTGGAGCCTGGAAGCCTGTTGAATTGTTCCGCATGCCCGGCGCCCATGCCCAGCCCGATCACGCCGACTCGAATTGTGCCGCTCATTGCCGCTCCCCTGTTGAATTCATTCGCGAATGCTTGAAGCCGCCGGATCATAGCAGGGGACCTGCGCATGGCAACGCGGAAATGAACAGGCGCGGCGCACGGCCGGCTATGCGTGGGCCGCCCTGAACATGGCTTCTATGTTCGGCGGAGGTATGTCCGGCAGAATCGCCTCGTGGCTCGGCGAAATGATCAGCCCGGTCGGAAATATCCGGCGCAGCTCGCGGACCTTTTCCTCCACCTGTCCGGGCGTTCCTCTCACCAGCAGGCGCTGGGCGTCAACGCCTCCGCAGAAAGCCACGCTCCCGCCGAAATCACGCCGCAGCCCCTCCGGCTCCATGCCCCTGGCCAGGGCCTGGATCGGATGGATCACATCCACCCCGGCGGCGATTAGATCAGGGATGATTTCCCGGATGGCGCCGCAGGAGTGATGGATCACGGTGAGCCCGAAGCCCTTTGCCTGGGCCACCAGCCGCCGCGTTCCCGGCAGGACGAATTCCCGGATCATTTCCGGTGACAGGATCAGCCCTTCCTGCCCGCCGAAATCGTTGCCTATCAGGACGGCGTGCAGGGCGTCCCCGGCGGCTTCGTAGAAAATCGCGTTGGCCCGCAGGTAGAACTCCACCACCCTGTCAATCACGGCCCTGAACATGCCGGGAGCCGAGTGCAGTGCCGCGAGCGCATGCTCCATGCCGAAGGCCGCGCAGGCATCCTGGAAATGGGCGGACCATATCACGCCCAGCCGCACGCGGCCCGGGG
>JAAZAB010000068.1 GCA_012514555.1 Lentisphaerota bacterium | reverse complement strand
TCAGGCGGTTCAAAACAATGAAGGCCGCCCTGGGCGGGCGGCCCGGCTGCCGGGCTTACGTTCTCCTTCCCGATTACGGCAAAGGCGCGCGCTGCATTCCGGAAACCGATCTTGAGACAATGCGCCGTTTTTCCGAATTGCGGCGGGCAGGGCAGCATCTGTACGTTGAAAACTACGATGCCGGCGATTACTTCCACTCGGCGGTGTTCGGCCTCCTTGTTGATGCCGGGCCCCGGCGCTTTTTCACGGAATCCGTCGTTGCGGCCGGGGACTGGAAGGATCGGCTCCCGGACGGAAACATCCTGCAGGCGCGCGGCTCCTTCTTCTTTCCCGGCCGCGCCATGATGTTCCACGCACGCCGGACAGCCGTTTCTTCAGTGCTGCTCGAGGCAGCCGATTGCATCGGCACTCACAGGGTCTTTCGCGCGGGAACGGCAGCCTGTCCTGCGCTCGTCCGGCTCGACAATTATTTCACCGCGGCAATGAACCTCTCGGAGTTCGATCCGCTCATGCAGTTGCCGTTCTTCCGGTGGCGGCGCGTTTTCGCCCTCCTGTTTTCCGAGGTGCTCGGCGTCTCTCTCGCGCGCGTTGAAAAGGCCTTCGACATGACCTGGCAGCCAATTGGTACGGCGGGCGGCGGGAAAAGGACGCTGAAGCCAGACCGCGGGAACATGGAAAAGGCGGTGGAGCGCGCCGTGGCGTGGCATGAACGCAGCGGCGTCATCACCGAGCCGTCGGGACGGCGGGGCTGCTTCGAAATGATACGCTCGCAAAACCTGAAGGTGCGCGCGAACCTGCGCATGGACGCGCAGATGCTTGCCGGCCTGCTCCTGTTCACGCAGGGCCGGCGCAAGGGCGACCGCGGCCGCATGCGCCGGGGCGAGAACCTGATCCGCCACATGCTGGACAACGGCATCCAGGTCGAAAAAGGCTACGCCCGCGGGCTTTTCAAATGGTTCCTGGATTTCGGAGACGGCCCGGATTATGTCTGGGCCAACGACACGGCGCGGGGCGGCCTGGTGATGCTCAAGATGCACGCGCAAACGGGCCGGGGGGAATACGCCCGGCGCGCGCTCGCGCTCGGCGACGCCATCCTGCGGTGGCTTGGCAGGGAAGGCAGGCATTGCCTCTCGTTCAAGATATCCGGATGCCGTTCAATGGAGGACACCCGGACCCCGGGCGGCTTCTCCGAAAACCCGATCTTCTACGCGGAAATGGCTTCCTTCCTTCTGCAGCTGCACCGCGCCAGCGGCCGCGAGAAATATAAGCGGGCTGTTCTCAAGTTCGCCCGCCCCATCATCAGGCGCTTCCCGAAGGTTAAGGCGACCTCCTTCTCCTCGAATTTCATCTACAGCCGAACCATGCTGATGCTGTGCTGCATCCAGGACCTGATCGGAGAGGACTGCTCCGAAAAGATCAATTACATCCTCGATTACCTTGCAACGCTGCAGCATCCGTCCGGCGGCATTGCTGAGCCGCGGATCAACATCCTCGCCGGAGCCGAGGCCGGCGTGGGCATCGGTGACGGCAGCGACAGCATCGCGGACCTGCTGTACTGCAACAACTTTTTCGCGTGCGCGCTGGGCGTCCTGACCCGCACCCGGCGCCCGTTAGCCGTGAACAGGCCCAAGGCCGTGTCAATATACCGGAAGCTCCTGCGCTTCCTTGTCAATGTCCAGATCAACAGCCCGGACCCGCGCCTTGACGGCGGCTGGATGCGCGCATACGACCTTGAACACGGCGAGTATTACGGGCTGAACAAGGACAAGGACTGGGGCCCTTACTGCATCATGGGCGGGTGGGTCATGGGCTACGTCCCGCTCGCGCTGCTTTCCGAACTGGGTGAGCCGTCGCCCTTCGTGTGAGCCCTGTGACCCTAGAAAGAGCAATCGAATATCCAAGGACGAGGGGATAGGATATAGGGGAGAGGGGAGAGTTTTGAGTTTTGGGTTTTGGGTTGGGGAGGGGAAAATGTCTGCCTTAAAGCGCGTCCGCGATCGTCCTCGTCCTCGTCCTCGTCCTCGAAAACAGAAGACAGGATTCAGAATTCAGAATAG
>JAAZAB010000067.1 GCA_012514555.1 Lentisphaerota bacterium | reverse complement strand
AGAAGAGCCGGGAGAGCAAGGCGATGTCAGGTGCGGCTACGAGCGTCACCGGCTCTCCGCCGCACAAAAACAGAAAGGAAATCATATCGCATTACGACGCTTGACACCGCCTTTCAGAGAAGTCCTACAAATAGCAAATAAGCCTATCGCCGGGCCTGCGCGGCCAACCTGGCCTCAAGGGCGTTCACCTCGCAAGCCAGTTGCGCATCCGAGGCGATCGCCTCTTCGGCTTTTTTCATCTGGTAGCTAACCCCGGAACTCGCCGTCAAACCTAACAGCTGCGCGCATTCGCGTCGAGTAAGTTCGGCATGCTTGATGAGCAGTCGGGCCGCGATCCCTTTCCATAAGCAGTTCCGCGTATGCCGGCCAAGTTCCGCAACGGGGAGTCCCGCGGCCTTTGCGACAGCCTCGAGAACCGCCTCTGCCTTTACAGGAGCCCCGGATACCTCGCGGAAGGACACATCATCGGATCTCCGGCGGCCGCTCAGCAGGGCATCATGCTGTTCATTAACCCACTCGCGAAACGCCTCATCCCCGATACAGCGGGGCGATTGCCGCATCACTGCCTGAAATTCCTCGTCGCCCTCGGCAAGCCCCGTCTCGACAAACTGCCGATACCGTTCCGCCTGGTGCTTTTTTCTGCCGCCTATTAAGGCCAACATCGGCTCGTAGACAACCCAGTCCGCACGCTTCGAACCCACGACGTAACCAAGATAGCTACTCCAAGGATATGTTCGCAAAAGGTCAATACGTTCCCCCAGCGGCTTGGATGCGCAGGGTTCCTTCTGGACGGGGTTTAGGTGGACATATCGCGTCAACTTCAGCAGGTACTCGTCGCCCTGCACCAGGCGCGCATGGAAGCGGCCCTGCGTAACATGCCCCGGCTGGCGATGCCTGAGATTGAACACCACGGTATACCCCGTCAGGAGGGATTGCATAAACCGGCTTAAATTGGCGCGCGGAGTTTCCAGCACGAGGTGCAGGTGGTTATCCATCAGGCAAAAGACAAAGAGCCGGACCCCGTATGTGTCCACGCTCTCAGCCAGGCGCGCCTGCAGCAGATAGCGGTCCCTGTCGTCGCGGAAGATAATTTGCCGCGCATTCCCGCGGACCGTGACGTGGTAGATCGCGCCGGGATATTCGATTCTCAATGGCCGGGCCATGAGATCAATGGGTAGCAAACCGAAGCCGGCGGGTCAATCCTTATTTGCTATTTGTAGGACTGACCCCTGGTTCGCCCCGTCAGTTCGCGGCCCGGCTCCGCTCCAAATACCGGAAAAAGTCGGAATCCGCGCGCAGCATGAGGGTGACATTCGATCCGAGCGACTGATACTGTTCCAGCGTTCGGAAAAAGGCGTAAAATTCCGGATCCTTTCCGAAGGCCTCCCCGTAGATCCGCGTCGCCTCGGCATCGGCGCGCCCCCGGATCTCCTCCGCCTCCCGGGCCGCTTCCGAATGGATTCTCTGGATTTCCTTTTCCATCGTGCCGAGAATCTCCCGGCTCCGGCCGTGGCCCTCCGCGCGGAAGCGCTCGGCGATGGACTGGCGCTCGGAGATCATCCGGTTCTCCACCTCCTGCCGCACGGAATCGATATAATTCACGCGCTTGATCCGCACGTCATAAAGCTCAATCCCCAGCTCAGGCATGAGCCGCCGGGCCCGCTCCAGGATTTCCTTTTCGAGCAGCTCCCGGCCCAGCTTGGGCTTCTGCTGCAGGTCCGTGTCGTCTCGCCCGGCCACCTCCGGTTCCTGAAGGGTCTCCAGGTCCACGCTCCAGTCGCGGGACCGGATGATTTCTTCGAGCTCTGTGGAGGAGACCATGTCGCGCACGACGGAATCGATAATGTCGTCCAGCCGCGTCTGGGCGCCCCGTTCGTCGCGCACGCTGCGCATGAACTGAAGCGGGTCGGCGATGCGCCAGCGCGCCGTGGCATCCACCAGGATGAATTCGCGGCCCAGGGTCGGGATCTGCGTGACCTCCCCGTCCCAGACCAGCAGCCGCTTGTCGAACCGGCGCACGGTCTGGTGGGGTGCCTTGACCTTCAAGCCCGGCTTGACGATGACCCCGCCGACGGGTTTCCCGAACTGCACCAGGATGGCCTGTTCCGCTTCGTCCAGCACAAACAGGAACATTTTTGCCGCCGCCAGCAGCAGCAGGGCCAGCACCAGGAGCACGGGTTTCATTCGGCGGGCTCCTTCCGGGTTTCCGGGTTGAGATGCAGCAGGGGAAACGGCCCGGGCTGTCCGTCCTGGACCGCCAGCACCCGCCCCACCCTGGGGAACACGGCGCCCAGGGCTTCCAGGTACAGCCGGGTACGGGTCACCTCCGGGGCCTGGCGGGCTTCGTCAAGGACCGCGGCGAAGCGCGCGCTTTCCCCCCGGGCCCGATTCACCCTTTCGAGGGCGTATCCTTCCGCCAGGGCGACCAGGCCGAGCGCCTCGCCCTTGACGCGCGGAATTTCCTGGTTGACCCGTTTCTGCGCCTCGTTAATCGTTCGTTCCCGCTCCTGCCGGGCCTCATTAACTTCATTGAACGCGGGCTGCACCCTCGGCGGCGGAACCACGTCCTGCAATTCCACGGTGATCACGTGGATGCCGGCGTCGTACAGGTCCATAACCTCCTGGATCTCCTCGCCGGCCAGCCGCTGAATATCCACCCGGGCCACGGTCAGGACGTCGGAGCCGAGCCGGTTCCCGACCACGCGGCGCATCACGGACTCGGAAATGTCCCGAAGGGTGCGCGTGGCGTCGCGAAGATGGTACAGAAACTTGACCGGGTCGCTGATCCGGTACTGCACCACCCATTCGAGGTCGATGACGTTCAGGTCGCCCGTCAGCATGAGCGACTCGTCCTCCAGCTTCGCATCGCTGTAGCGGGTACGGCCGCGCGCAACGCCTTCGGTGCGGAAGCCGAACTCCTGCTTGAGCACCCGCTCGGTGGCCACCCGCTGGACCCGGTCAATGCCGAACGGGATTTTGTAGCGCAGCCCCGGATCGGCAATATGGGAAACGGCCCCGAACCGCTTGACGACGGCCCGTTCTTCCGGCTGGACCGTGTAGAACCCCGTGAAGGCCCCAATCAGGACCAGCGCGACCGGCAGGCCCACGGCTATCGCGCGGCGGATATGCGCGACCGGGATCTGAAACGGCAGGTTGTCCTTGTCGAAATCCATGGTCGAATTCCCGGCTGGCTAGACCGGATCTCCCGGAACTGCTTTACATTATTTGTAACCCGTCCGTAAGGCCCTGTCAAGCCGCGGCGCCGGGCTACGGTGCGCAGGGTTCCTTCTGGACAGGGTTCATGTGGACATAT
The DNA here is from genome assembly GCA_012514555.1 of Lentisphaerota bacterium. Taxonomy (GTDB): domain Bacteria; phylum Verrucomicrobiota; class Kiritimatiellia; order JAAZAB01; family JAAZAB01; genus JAAZAB01. Next base: position 1,677 of record JAAZAB010000067.1, on the reverse strand, counting down.
CGCGTCAACTTCAGCAGGCACTCGTGGCCCCGCACCAGGCGCGCATTCCCGCGGACCGTGACGCGGTAGATCGCGCCGGGATATTCGATTCTCAATGGCCGGGCCATGAGATCAATGGGTAGCAAGCCGAAGCCGGCGGGTCATTCCTTATTTGCTATTTGTAGGACTGACCCCTAGTTCGATGCGGTCGACGAGGAGGGGGATTTTGGAGAGGCGATAGAGGTCGTCGGTTAGGGTAAAGCGGTTGAGGCCGGGGGCGAGGGGCACGGCTTCGATGCGCCAGGTGGCGAGGGTCTGGTTGTAATAGTCAGCCTGGCTCAGCGCGCCGAACCGGACGCGCTTGCCGCCGTTGAGGGCCATGCCGTTGATGTAGAGCGTGGCCGTGTTGGTCGTATCCGTGAGGTTATAGATCTCCAATTCCGCCTTGTCCTCCAGGATGCGCCAGTCGCGGAAATCGCCGAGCTGCTGCCAGAGCTTGGTATACCCCCAGCCGGGCCCATAGAGGACGACCGTCGCCTGGCCGCGGGCGCGGGCGCGCTCGAGCACGTCATCGCGGGTATTATAAAAGATCGTCGTGATCAGCCGGTTCGTCGCGGGGTCGTAAAAATCATCGCGGAAGGCCACGCCCCACTTCGCCAGCCGGATGCCCGCCTCGTTGGTGAACACCGCCCGGCGCGCAAAGGGCACGTTGGACACCACGCCCAGGCGCGCGCGGTCGCTTTGCGTATATTCCAGGTAGGCGGCATCCGGGAACTGCTCAAAGAACCGGACCGCCGTGGCCGGCCAGTTGTTGCGCTCAAATGTTTCCTGGGGCTCCGAGGGCACCGTGAAGGCAAAATAGACGTTCGTCGAGTTATGGACCCGCAACTCGTTCCAGGGATCGAACCAGCGCTCGACCAGGACCATCGTGCGCGGCGGCAGGTTGGAATCGCACCATTCCGCAATCTGCTTGAACGGCGTCGGCTTGCCCGTGATGCGGGTGGCCGCGATGGCCGGCGGGACTGTACACGCCAATACACTGGCGATGATGATACTTCCAACCAAAACTCGTAGTCGATGCCACTTATATCCCTGTCGACTACAATACTCAGTTATTTGACACACACCTAGCCCAAGAAATGTTATATATAGTGGCTGAAGAAAAGAAATGTGTCGCACTGCAAATGGATTATTCGTCATACGAGCGCCTATAACGTATAACACAAATGCTGTCACCACAACAAGCGGAAGAGAGATATATGCCATACACTTTCTAATACAATTTGTCAGATAGACTAGCGCCAAAGCCAATAGCATTACGACAAGAATTGACCTCCAAATGCTATTTCCCCAAGCCATAATCAAACTGGTTTTAGCAATAATCGTCCACCATGGCGTTATTTTCCCACCCATAAGGACCTTGGTTCTTTCCCATACCTCTGGATGTTGATAGTCATAAATATATGCAGGAAGCGCCCAGTTCCATAGAAGCAATGGAATGCCGATGGCAACAAATAAACAAGCAAGAAGCAAGCATTTCTTCCACCAATCCCGATCATATGACTTAGCAGCAACGGACAAAACGACAACGGTAATAACGATTGGAAACGCTATCCACCAACCCGAGAAATGGCTGTATATAGTTAACAAATAGCCTAATCCGCCAACCAGACAAGCGGACCACGTTATCGGGCGCGT
>JAAZAB010000066.1 GCA_012514555.1 Lentisphaerota bacterium | reverse complement strand
TTCAATATCCTCGGTCGGAATTCCACTCCATATGAACTCTCGAATGAATGCCGTCCAGAGTCCGTTTACGGTGTTCCTAGCATAGAGTTGCGCGGAGTCTATCGCGGCGGGATTTATCCAGTGGACCATTCCTTGACTATCCACGGCAAAAATGTCGCTCAGCCAATCGTGCACTTCCTCACCGGCCCAATCACCCGGCGAAGCGAAGTCATTCAGCTTATCCGCGCCTTTCTCCTTTACGTCTTCCCATATCTCCACAAGCTCCTTCTTCATAAGAAGATTCTTGGTCCAGTCAATCCAGTTCACGCCGTTAGCCCACGCATCCACATGTATAGCGGCAGTGTCAAGCCAACACTCTAAGGCGCTTTCATCAATGAGATTTGCGATGTCCAATCTTCGCCCTGTCTTGTTGTAGGACGCATGCAGATGAATACCGTCGAAGCCTGACGGCATTATGTCTATGGTTTCCGCTATCCCTTCGGGCTCAAACTGAACTTGAGTGCTGATCGTATCGCCACGGAGGCTTTCAGCCGTGGTATCATCCAACTCCACCTTGAAGACGGTCACGTAGCAGGTCGCGGTGCTGGCCCCGCATACGGCCGTGGCGATGTTGCTGCCCGCCGTGCCGCAATCAGCGGGGGTGAGCGTCACCATGTTCGTGTGATTGGCCGGATCTGTTGTTATGGTGTAGGTGATATTCGAATTCCCGATGGGCGTGACTTCAGGGCTCGCGCTCAGCGAGGCCACTTTTACGACGGTCACCGTACAGGTCGCCGAGGAACTGCCGCAGACGGCAACAACTTCCTTGATCCCCGGCGTGCCGGTGTCCGCCGGCGTGTATGAAACCATGTCTTCATGACCCGCCGGCTGGGTGGTCACCGTGTACGATACATCATCCCCGATGCATACCACCTCGGGGTCCGATTCGATCGAGGTCACGCCCACAAAGGTTATCGTGTCGCTGTCCGTCATGGCGCTGTCCTTGCAGCATGTTCCCGTCGCGACCGCTATCCCCGTGCTCGTGCCCGCGACTTGAATCTCGGACACGCCATGGTCCTGCCCGTCCGCTTCCCCGGCCCCCGATACGGCCCAATCCGAATCCGCCGCCTTTGTCCCGCCCTTGCCGTCCTCCAGCGCAGCTTTTACCCCGACGCTTGCGCCCGCGGGCGCGCGGTTCGTGTTAGCCGCCACATTATACGCGCCTTTGCCCGCCACGGCCATATCCAAAGCGGACCCGTCTATATCCGGCCACGTCGTGCCGTCCCCGCTGCCGCTACCCCCTGTCGCCTTCGTCCAGACGCAATTGACGGATGCTACCGCCGTTTCCTCCGTCCACTCCGTGTTCACAATGGAAAACGAAAACTGCCGGCCGCCGCAAGCTCCATTCGGCTTCCACAAGAAGGCATCGCTGGAGGATGACGTCGAGAATCCCGAACTCTTCAATACGTAGCCCATGTCGTCGGCGATGGTCACCGTGAAATAAATCGTTTCCGACGGCGGCACCGTGTTCGTCACTCCGTAGCGAGGGCTCGATGGCTTGATCGTAACGCCTTGCGCCAGCGCGGCCGGCACCATTGCCAGCAAAAACATTATAGCAGACCGCCTTGCATGATCCATGTCCTTTTCCCCCCTATCCGCCCGTCAGCCAGGACCGCGACTCTTTTCGACTTCCTCCCACCGCCTGCGTTTCAGTTCAATGCCGGGCCAGAACACGCTCCGGTAATAGATTTGGCAAACCGTTTCAAACTGCTGCAGATCATACGGCTTGGTCCATGTTGCTGCGCACTGCGCGGCCTCGCGCAACGCATGCTCCGCCTCTTCCCAGTCGCCCTCAGCGAACAGCGCCGTTTCCATCCAAATCCGGAAGAACCTCGGGCTGTATGCCGCCGGGCCATGCTTGCGGCGCCACTCGCGCACAAGCTTTGCGGCCCTATCCGGCCGGCCGTTGCGCACCATATACCGGGCGCAATCGCTCAGCAGATTGCTCCGGCGCGCCGGCACAACCATCTCATTATCAAGGCAATCCAGCAGCGCCTTTTCCCGGGCCACATAAAACTTCTCCCTTTGTCCCGGCGCCATGCTCTCGCAGCGCCAAAGAAAGCCGTTCAGGACGACATCCGTCTTCCAATACCAATAGTTCGTCAAATCTCCGTCTTTCAGCGCCAGCACATCAGCGGCGGCCGCGTCCATAATGTCGGCCGTCAGGAACGGCTCCCGATCCTGCCACTGCTCCACATGGCTCGTCACCAGGTCCATCATCAGAATGTGCGGCCATCGCCAGTTCGGGTGATCTATCTTCGCCAACAGGTCAATGCCTTCACGCATCAACCGCTCGGACTGGGCATAAGTCCGGCAGTCATACCGGAACAGCGAATAGTACATCTGCTTGAAGATCACGTTCCACGACGCGGCTTCCAACTCCTTGCCGGCATGTTCCCTGCCATAGGCTTCCGCAACCGCGCGAAACTGCCGCAGCCCCTGCAAATATTCCGAAGGCTGGGGATCGGACGGCCGTTTCACCCGGAGCGCGTCAAGTTCCATGAACTTGCGCATCAGTTCGCGTTCGGGCCGCGCCTCCTGAGGCGGCGCCTGAGCCGTTTTTCCCGGTTGTGCCCGGACAGGGCCGGAGGCCGTTCCGCCGCCCGCGGCATTTCCGCCGCTTGCCGGCGCCATGGCCGCGACAACTTTCACGGCCGGGTGCGTTTCCGGCGGGCGCGGCATCGCAAAATGTTCCGGCAACTCACTTGCCGGCGGCGCCGAAACGCCAACCGGCGGGCATGCGGGAGGTTGTGCCCCGACAGGCGGCAGCGCTTTGCTGCCGCGGGCGTTCATCTTTTGGGCTTCTTGCACGGCCGGTTCCGGCGCGCCGGGCGCGGTTGTTTTCTGGGCCAAAGCTTCCCGGGCAGGAATGGGCGAATCCCTTTGCTCATCCTGGCACAGCCGCCGCTCGACAATGAAAAAAGCAACAAGCCCGGAGCCCGCCATAAGCGCCAGGAACGCCGGGCGGAACACCGGCAGCCTGCGCAATGAGCCGCCAACGCCCGCCGGCTGGTGCCCGCGCCCCAACCGCCCGGGCACTCCGCGCCTTGCCGGGCCCGACCTGACATATTCAGCAGCACCGCGGTCAACATCCGGCCCGCGCACTCTGATGCGATGGCCGCAGCGCGTGCACTCAACAAGGCTGCCGACAAGCGCAAGAGGCGCCAGGTGCATGCAGCGGCATCGTTCACATATGAACTCCATCTCGCGCTCCGGCACCCTTACCGGCCTTCCGCAATCAACGCAGGCAACACTCAGCCCCACGCCCTTTTCGTCGATCGCCAGGCTTTTCCCGCACGCGCAGTTGAAATACACATCAGCCATGACTATTTCCCGGCCTTCGCACTCATCCCGGCCTCGCAGTCCGAGATATATCTCCTGACCGGCGGATGCGTTCCGCGCTCAGGATATCTCGCCAGCAATTCGGCGAACGCTTTTTTACCCTTGGCCCATTCTTTCTGCGTCCAATACAGCCACGCCTTCGTGAACATTGCCTGTTCCGCCAGCCGGTCGCCATCGAACACCCTGGCCTGCACGTCGCACAACTCGATGGCGCGGCTATCGTTGCCCCGCGGCCCGACGGCCAGCACAATCAGGAACCACCGGCTTTTGCCCACCCAGTGACTGGTTGGCGGCCCGGCCTCGATAACCTCCTTGTACAGCTTCTCGGCCTTGTCATAATCCCTTTTCAGATAGCAGCACCAGCCCAGCATAGCCTTCGCCTCCGGCGCCTGCGGCGAAGCCGCATATTGCTTCAATATCTCCTGGTAGATGACGATTGCCTGATCAACGTTGTTCCTTCCCAAGTTCTCATTTGCCGCCTCAAGCAACGCCCGCGGGCTCCGGGCGCCTGTTCCCGTCATAGCCTCAACCAAATCCATGTTCTTCCTGTCCTGGGCCGCCAGTTGGCTTTCCACCGCCAGATAGTAAGCCAGTGCCCCGGCATAATCCGACGCCTTCATCCGCGCTTCCGCGGCCTGGACATGCAGCCGCACGGCAATTGGATCGGCAGGGAACTCGGCAAGAATCTGCCGCAACGCCTTTTTCCGGTCCTCTTCCCTGTTTTTCCGGTCGTAGAAGAGCGTCATCTGTTCCATGGTCAACAGCCACGCCCTGCTCTTGGCCTTTTTCGTGATCTCGAATCGCAACACCTGGTCCCAAGCATTCACAGCCTGGTTCTCCTGATTCAGCCGCATATCGCACAGGCCCTGGTAAAACAACGCGTCCGTAAACAGAACATCGTTCCGGTACTGCCGGACAAACTCGGCGAACTTCCGGCGCGCTTCCCTGTATTGCAACTGCCTGAAACTCTCCTGGGCCGAACTCCACAAAAGCTCTTCCTGCCGCATGCCGGCGCGGCCGGACACGTTGGTGAGATTGTTCGCGGCGAGAATCGCCGGGGGCGCGCAGAGGGAATGACCGGCCGGCATTGCCGCAAGAAGCAGGAGCACGAGCAGTAGGAATGCCGGCCGGCTCATGGTGAAACCCTCGCGCGGCGCGGCGCAATGCGGACAGCGAAAAGAGAATCGGCGCTGGAAAAAGACGGAACGGCAGGCAGGCGGGGAAACAGGCTTGACAAACAGGCGGACAGCGCCGATATGAGATTTACAATCGGCAATCGGCAATCGGCAATCGGCAATCGGCAATCGGCAATCGGAAGAACACGGAATTGCCTGTTATGGAACGATGGTCACTCATGCCTGCACCCTCGCCACAGGCTGCCATTTAGATAAGCGCAAACAAAATATCAAGCTTTTTTTTACACTTTTTTTTGGCGGTTTCCGCGCACGATCGGACGCCGCAGGCAAATGAGCGACCCGCTAGGGGCCAACGGACGGTATTACGGGCTGACCGGCGCCGTTCGCGGTTCCGGAACGGTCCTGGGAAAACGCGCCGCGCAGCGGCGCGGCTACACAAACAGGCTTACATCCCGGCCGCATCCGGCGACGGAGGCCCATGCTTCGCCGAAGCGGCTCCGCAGGGCAAGCCCGTCGCCCTCCAGTTCACGCAGGCAGGAGATAATTTGGAAATCAGGAAAGCAGGAAGGAAATGGCCCCTGTCTCCTCTCTTTTCCTGATGTTCCTGATTTCCTCATTCACTTCTCTTTAGAATACTTTATTGGCGGTTTCCGCGTGTGATCAGCCGCCGCAGATAAAGAGACGATCCGCTTTCATCCGATTCAATCGTGAGGGGCGGGATTCAGAAGGATTGCGCCCTGGCGGTCGAGGGCGTTCATGTACAGGGTCAACGGCTGCTCCAGCCGGACATGCCGCACGCATTCCTCTTCGGAGGCAACCGGCAGCGCCTCCAGGCGCTCCCAGCACACATGGTTGTCCGGGTCGGTCCGGGGAATGGAAAAATAACCTATGCCCGTTGCTGCGATATTGTGAAAGAAATGGGCGCCCTGGGAGGCGTCGATGTTCCGGCCGCCCGCATCGGTTTCCACAATCACTGCCGCGCCGGCGACCTGCTGCCAGTTCACGGGCACGCCCAGCGAAAGGACGCGCGTGCCCCAGCGGCCCGGGCCGATCAGAACGTAGCGCCGGCCTTCGGCCAAAAGTTTCTGGTTCAGCCGGCCGATGACAGCCGCCACCTGTCGGGTCCGCTGGAAATCGAACCGACGCGGATGGCAATACACGATGTCGCGTATGTCATGGCTCACGCCATTGCCCATGACCTTCCGGGAGGCGCAGAGGATTCGCTCCGGAGCCAGGACCGCCTTTTCGATCCGGATTTTTTCGCGGGATGTAACCATCGGCCGGATCTGGAGCATGTAGAACTCCGGCGGCCGGGCGCGGGCGCAATCGATGTTCACGGCGAACTCGATTTCGACCTCGCCTCCGAGGCTCTCCTTGCCGAGCTTGAGCAAGCCGTTCAGAATCTCGCACAGGGGGAACGCGCCGCGGCGCAGGATGGGGGCAAAGCTCACCACGCGGACTCCGGGCGCTTCCAGGTCGTCCACGATCATGTCGTCGGCCTCGGAAATGACGCTTCCGACAAGGTGCAGGGTGGAGTCGCGTTCCGCGCGCGCCAGGTCGAACAGCTTGAGGCTTGCGCCGCCCTGTTTTCCGGGGTCGATCTCCGACTGCGCCAGGTCAATGGCATAGAACTGCTTCTGGGAGACCTGGAGCATGTCGGCGGGCGTGGAAGCCTGCGGCAGCAGGTTGGGATACCTTGGGCAGAAGCGAAAAGCTTCGCCGCCGTCCATGACCATTTTCCCGAATCCGAGGGCGACTGAAGCCACGCCGTCCTCGGCCTCCATGCGGTCGAACGGGTAATAGTTGAACGATTGCGCCACGCCGGACACTGCCGGGTAGAAGAGCGTGCCGTACCGGCGGCCCACCAGCTCCTGCACCACGACCGCCATCTTCTCCTCCTCCAGGTTCAGGCCCAGGGTCCGGAAATAGCGCTTGATGGAATTAGTGTACATCGAGGCATAGACCAGCTTGACGGAGGCCTCGAGCTGCTCGAGCCGCCGCCCGTCCTCCGCGTGGCTGTTCGGGAGCATGATGGTCTCGTAAATCCCGGCGAACGGCTGGTGCGATGAATCCTCCATGTGGCTTGAAGAGCGCACCGCCAGGGGCTCGCGGACCGCCCGGGTATAGGCTTGCAGGTTCTCGCGGAGCCTGGCGGGCAACCCGGCGGACAGGAAGCGCGTCCGGAGCGCATTGTCGTCCTCGGATTTCACGGCAAAGGAATAAAGGTCATTGGCGGCCATGAACTCGCCGAACGAGTCCGTCGTGATGACCAGCGTTCCCGGAAACCGTATTTTCACGCCGGCAATTGAATTGTCGGGAAGCCGGCGGTTGAGAAGATGAAACATGAACGCCAGGCCCCGCCCCTTTCCGCCCAGGCTGCCGTGGCCGGTCATGAGGAAGCCGTAGTCCGCCTCGAAATCGCCGGCCCGGAAATCCGAGATGATCCCCCTGTGTTTCTCGCGCCGCACTATTTCGAGCGCGGCGACGAGGAAGGCGCGCATCTCGCCGAGCGAAGCGAAATCGGAAGGCTGCAGCGGCCGTATGACTTCCGCGAGCGACGACTCGCCCTGGGCGAGCAGCCAGTGCGAGAACTGGTTGCGCCGGCTCATGAAGGCGATGGATTCCTCCGGAATGCGCCGGAGCTCGTTCTCGAATTCCCTGAGATTCCTGGCCCGGCCGATCTCCCGGCCGCGGCTGTCGCGGAACACGAAATCCCCGAACCCGAGCTCCCCGACGCAGAAGTCCTCGAGGCGCCTCACGAACAGCGGCGAGTTCTTGTCGGCATACGCGATTCCCAGATCCCGGGCCGCGGCCGGCGCGGCTTCGTCGGCGGAGATGAGCAGAACTGGAACGCCGGGACAAGACTCGGCCAGGCGCTTGAGAAAACGCCTGCCGCCGTCAGGGTCGGCGTGTTCCTCCACGGCGATCCGGAAGTCGGAGATCACGCCGTGCAGGAAAGGGCGGTAGCGGCTGACGAGCTCCCCGGCTTCGGCAAAGGTCCGGGCGAGCAGGATTTTCGGCCGGGTGCGGGTAAAGAGCTGGCGCTCGTTCTCGTCCACGCCGAAGGGCACGCGGGCAAAGGCCTGGCGCATGAGGATGGCGTACAGGGACGGCAGGAAGCGGGAATATTGCCGGACGGAATCCTCCACGACCACTATCACGCCGATGCGCACGATCCGGATATCCTGGTCCACGTTCAGGCGGTCCTCGATGAGCTTGATGATCGAGAGCAGAACCTTGGTGCTGCCCTGCCATGAGAACACGTGATCTATTCCAGGGCAGCGGCCGGGATCGAACGCGGCGGCCGGCCCGCTTCCGGCGAACACGAGCATGACAACCGGCGCCTGTATGTTCATGCGCCGGGCCTCCAGCCCGAATTCGTTCGGGTCCATGTCGGCCAGGTTGGACGAGACGAGCACGAGGTCGAACCGCTCCCGGGCCAGCAGCTCGAGGGCCTTCCGGCCGGATGTTACGGTCGTGATTTCGGGGACATTCTGCAGATGCAGAAGCGAAAACTCGCCGTATATATCCTCGGCCAGGCTTCCGTCCCACGCCATGCTGAACGCCTCGTAGGACGTCGAAACCATGAGAATGGTTTTCACCCGGTGCGCCATGAGCGCGTGGAAACGCCTCACGTACGGCTCGTGAGCGTGTTTTAGGCGTTCCCTGAGTTCTTCGATTTTCATTGGCGGGTCCGGAATGCCTTGTTCGCGCCCTCCGCGGCCGCGGGCTGGCGGGCCTGCATGCCGCCGAATCAGATGAAACGTGCAACATGGCGGGCGGGAGGTCAAGAGCAATCGGCGCCAAGCCGCCTTCTGAATTCCGTCTCCTGAACCGCCGATTTTCTCGCTTGCATTCAAGCGGAAAAAGCGCACCCTTTTCTTGATTTGTCGTCAAAGGGAGGAGACGCTGATGGTAAATGTTTTTGAAAACGCAATAGGCATGGTGGAACGGACGGCGGATTTGCTGGATTTCGAACGCCGGTTCAAGGGCATGCAGATCATCGAGCGCATGCGCATTCCGGACAAGACCATCGAGTTCCGGGCAACGGTCCAGCTTGACAACGGACCGCTCAAGGTTTTTCACTGTTACCGCATCCAGCACAGCGACGTGCTCGGTCCCTACAAGGGCGGCATCCGTTTTCACACGGATGTGGATATTGACGAGGTCAAGGCCCTGGCGCTGTGGATGACCATGAAGACCGCGCTGGTGGAGCTGCCCTATGGCGGGTCCAAGGGCGGAATCACGGTGAACCCGAAAACCCTGACCGTGACGGAACTGGAGCGGCTTGTCCGCAAGTACGTGTTCCGGCTGGTGAACGACATAGGGCCGAACATAGACATTCCTGCGCCGGACATGGGCACGGGCGCGCGGGAGATGGCCTGGATTTTCGACGAATACAGGAAACACAGGGATGCGGCGCAGGGAGTGGTAACCGGAAAGCCGATCGAGTTGGGCGGCTCCCTGGGCCGCATGGAAGCGACCGGACGCGGGGTGGTATGCGCCATGCTCGAAGCGGCCAAAAACATGGGCCTGCGCGACTACACGGCGGCGGTACAGGGGTTTGGGAACGTCGGCATGCACGCGGCCCTGGACCTGCACCAGCGCGGAATCAAGGTTGTCGGCGTGGGCGACATTACCGGCTCGGTTTACAGCGCGCAAGGCATCGACATACCCGGCCTGGTCCTGCACCAGAAAAAGACGGGCAGGCTCGAGGGCTTTCCGGGCGCGGACCCGATGGAGGATGTCGTGACATGCAAGTGCGACGTTCTCCTGCCATGCGCCAGGGAAAACACGATACTTGCCGACAACGCGGAGTTCGTGCAGGCAAAGCTCATCGCGGAGGGCGCCAATGGCCCGACAACGCCGGAAGCTGACGCGATCCTGGAGAAAAAGGGCGTTGTGGTGGTTCCGGACATACTGGCCAACGCAGGCGGCGTGATAGTCTCCTACTTCGAGTGGGTTCAGAACCGCGAGGGCTTTTACTGGGAGGAGGAGGACGTCAACGCCCGCCTCTTCGCCAGGCTCCGCAAAGCCTATGCCCGGGTTAAGGATATGGCAGGCAGGCGCAGGATTTCCCTGCGCCAGGCGGCCTACTGCATCGCGATGGAGCGGATTGTCCAAGCCATGATAGCCCGGGGCGTCCAATAGTATGCTCGGCTTCGACGTTGCGGCGATCGAGCGCCTCCTTGCCGGGCGCGCAAGGATCATCGGCACGTTCGCGGGAAAGGCATGCGCGCCCGCGCCGCCGGGCCCGGACGAAATCCGCATGGCGCTCGAGCGCCCGGCGTGGGGCGGCACGGGGCGTTGCGGCAGCGTGTTCGACGCAATACGGCCCGGCGAATCGGTGGCCATCGCTGTATCGGATCACACCCGCAAGACCGCCGTTGACCGGTTGCTGCCGGTTCTTGTTGAAGGCTGGCTTGCCCGCGGCTGCCGGCTAGAGGACATGTTTCTGATCTTCGCTTCGGGCATTCACCGGCCCCCGACGGCCGGTGAACAGAAGGACATCCTGGGCGCGGCGGAGGCAATGTTTCGAGGCCGGGTATTCCTTCACGAGCCGGACAACGACCGGCGCCTCGTGCGCGTGGGAGTCACGCGCAGGGGGCATGAAGTGCGCATCAACCGGAGAGCGGTCGAAGCGGACCGGCTCATCCTGACCGGGGCTGCGGCATACCACTACCACGCCGGATTCGGCGGCGGCCGGAAATCCCTGGTCCCGGGGCTGGCGGCGCGTTCAACCATCGCTTTCACCCACAGCCTGACGCTGGACCCGGATGCCGATCGCATCCGGCCCGGCGTGGAACCCGGCCGGCTCGACGGGAACCCGGTTGCCGAGGAAATGCTTGAAAGCGCGCGCTTTCGCGAGCCGGACGCCATCGTGAACACGGTGCTGACTCCGGGCGGGCGCCTGGCGGGCGTGTTCGCCGGCGGAATGGACGCGGCGCACCGCTCCGCGTGCGCGCTGGTGGAGCGGGTCAGCCGGATCGATATTGACGAACCCGCGGACCTTGTTGTGGCAAGCGCCGCATCATCCCTCAACTGGATTCAAAGCCACAAGGCCCTGTACAACGCGCACCGGGCCCTCCGGAGCGAGCGCGGCCGGATCGCCCTGTTTGCGCCGTGCATTGAAGGGCTCGGGGACGAACGTTTCCGGCACTGGGTGACGAGGCCCGATGTGCGGGAAATATACGCCGGCCTGCGGGCGCAGCCTGAAGTGCTGGGCCAGACCGCGCTCTCGACCCGGCTGCGCGGAAGGCAGGCGGTGCTCGCGACGAAAATGAGCGGGCGCGACGCATCCGACCTGGGCATTCCGGCGGAAGCCCGGCTGGAGGATGCCATTGATCGCTGCCTCGAAGACCTCGCAAGGCTGGGCGTGAAACGCCCCTCCTGCTACCTCATGGGCGACGCATTGTCGCTTGTGCCGTTCCTGGCCGCACGCCATTGAAAGCGTTGTCTCACGCCGCGAACCGGCATTGCCGGATCGCTTTTGGTCAGCCCGCCCTGCGATGCTCAGCCAGGAACGCCTGTTCATCCGAGGCCGTCCAGCGCTTGACGCACTGCAGCGGCGTGGTCCGGATGCCGGGATAAAGCACGACCTTGCCGTCCACGGCCATTGTCCTGACCAGCTCGAGGGCCTGGGGAAACTGGTCAAGGCTGCCGACCCGGTCAAGGTGGCGGCCCGGATCGATCTGGCCGGATTCGACCATTCGCAGCGCTTCGGCGACATCCGAAGGCGCGCCGCCGCTGGAGCCGCACAGGCGGATTTCGTCGTAATGCACGCGCAGCGTGTCCAGGTCGATCACGTGCTCCCCGCGCTTGAGCCCGCCGAAGAGATTGAGCACCCCGCCGCATGCGAGCAGCTGCTGAGCTTCGGCCTGCACCTTGCGGACGCCGACGGCGGCTATGATGTCATCCGCGCCCCTGCCCCCGCTCACGCTTCGCAGCAGCTCCTCGAGCTTGTCGGGCGTGACGGCGTGCAGCTCGCACCTGCTCGCGCGCGCCTTTTCTTCGAGCGCTTCGCGAACCCAGCGCAGGCGTTCCTCGGACAGGTCGCTGACAATCAGGTGCCGCGGCCGGTAGCGGAGCGCGGCCTCGGCGTGGAGGCGGCCCATGGGGCCGGCGCCGATGACGAGCGCAACCCCCTTCTTCAGCAATCCCAGCACGGGCTTGCGGGGCGCCTCCGGCGATTTCTGGAAAATATGCACATGCCGGTCCTGGGCCGAGATGACGCACGAGAGCGGCTCGCAAAGCGCGCCGGCAAAGCAGGGCACGGTCCCGGCCGGGACCGGCAGCAGGCAATGGGCCTCCAGCACCTCCTCCGGGACGAGCATGTATTCCGAAAGGTGTCCGGGGAGAGTGTAGCCCACCGCCACCCTCGTCATGCCTTCACCGTTTCGGGCATAGCGCTCCCGGAAATTCACCGGCGAATGAAACACTGCCGGCTGGGTGACATAGCGCTTGCCGACCGGATACTGGTCCGCGACATTGCGGCCGGCCCTGACCACCGTGACGCAGCCCTCGTCGCCGAGGATCACGGGAAAGCGCGAAAGGTCCCATCCGTTCAAGAACGTGTGTTCGCTGCCCTGCGCCACGAGCTTGAGAATCGAGGAGCACACGCCGGCAGCCTCGACCTTGACCAGCAGCTGGTCGTCATTGGGCTCCGGCACGGGGATTTCATCGACCCGGATGTTTTCGAAGCCGCAGCCGTGAAGGCGAACCGCCTGCATGGTTTTTGGGAATGCCATGGATGGGTTCATTGCAGGCCCTTTTTTGTGTTCCGGCGCGGAGCCGCGTGGATGCACTCGCCTTGGACGGCGTGGGCGGCCTCCATCCAGGCCTCGGACAGCGTCGGATGCGCGTGGATGACGCGCGCGATTTCCACGGATGTGAGCTCGGCCTGGATGGCGAGCGCAGCCTCGCCTATCAGCTCGGTGGCATTATGCCCGACGGCCTGCGCGCCGAGGAGCTGGCCGGTGGCCGCGTCAACGATCCATTTAACGAAGCCGGAGCTTTCTCCGGAGGCAAGAGCGCGGCCCAGGGCGGCGAAGGGGAACTTGCCGGTTTTTACTGCGCGGCCCTGCTTCCGGGCCTCCTGCTCGGTCAAGCCGGCCAGGCCGATTTCCGGGTCCGTGAAAATGCAGGACGGCACGACGCGGCCCTTCAGGCTCGCGCGGCCGCCGCACGCGTTTTCGGCGGCCGCGAGGCCCTGCGCGGTTGCCGCGTGCGCGAGTTGGGACCACCCGGTGACATCGCCGGCCGCGTAAACAGACGCGGCGCTGGTGCGGCAGCCGTCATCGATGGCGATGAAGCCCTTTTCGCCGGTGCGGACGCCCGCCTTGTCGAGGTTCAGGCCGCCGGTGTGCGGCTTTCGCCCAACGGCAACGAGGAGGCATTCGGCCTGGAGCGCCTGGCGGCCGACGCGGCCCTTGACGCCGGCGCCGTCGGCCTCGACAGCCTCCAGGGGGTGGCCGGTAAGCACGGTGATTCCAAGCTGCTTTTCCATGTGGCTGCGCAGTTCCCCGCGGACATCCGCATCTGCCATCGTGAGCAGGTCCTCGAGCAGTTCAACAACCGTCACCCGGACGCCGAGGCCGGCGGCCATGCAGGCGAACTCGCAGCCGATCACGCCGCCGCCGAGGACGATGAGCGAGCGCGGCAGCCCGGCGCGGCCGAGAAACGAGCGGCTGTCCTGGATGGCGGGGCTTTCGGGCAGGCCGGGAATGCGAATCGGGGCCGATCCCGTGGCAATGATGACGCGCCCGGCTTCGACCTGGATTTCAAGGCCTCCTTTGGCCACGGCAAGGCGGTTTCGGGCTTGAAACGCGGCCTCGCCCCTGATGAGCGTCACGCCGTTGGCCTTGAGAAGCTGCTCAACGCCGCCGAGGAGCTTGTCCACAACCTTGTCCTTGCGCAGGGCCATTGCGGAATAGTCCATTTCCGCGTCACGGACGCGCAGGCCGAAAGCATCGGCATTGCGGACCATGCGGAACAGGTGCGCGGACGCGATGAGTGTTTTTGTCGGAATGCAGCCCCAGTTGAGGCAGGTGCCCCCGACGCGTTCCTTTTCCACAAGCGCGACCGAGGCTCCGAGCTGCGCGGCGCGAATGGCCGCCGGGTATCCGCCGGGGCCGCCGCCTATCACGATCAGGTCATATTTTTCCATGATTCGATGTCCTCAAGCTGGTTTTTTACGCGGTTGGCAAAGCGCGCCGCCATGGCGCCATCAATGATGCGGTGATCGGAAGAGACCGTGATCTTCATGACCTGGCGAATCTCGATCCCGCCCTTCACAACCATTGGGGTGGGAACAAGGCTGGACACGGCCAGGATGGCGCTTTCGCCCGGATTGATGATGGCCGTGAAATTGTCTATCTTCATCATGCCCATGTTGGACACGGTGAACGTGCCGCCGGACATCTCGTCAGGGGCAAGCCTGCCTTCGCGGGCCTTGCCCACGAGCTCGGCTATCCGCCCGCTCATTTCGTCCAGCGACAGCCCGCCCGCGTCGCGGATGACCGGCACGACCAGGCCTTCCCTGACATCCACGGCGAGGCCGAGGTTGATGCGGCTGCGCCACCATATCCGCCTGCCGTCCGTCACGCTGTTGAACGCTGGAAACTCCTTGATCGCGGCGGCGCACGACATGAGAATGAAGTCCGTGACGGAATACGACTTGTTCTGCGCCTTGAGGGCCTTGCGAAACTCCATCAGGCCGGTGAGGTCCACGCATACCGTGACGTAGAAGTGCGGCGCAGCCTGCATGCTCTGGGCCAGGCGCTGGGCGATGATCTGCCGGATCCTGGTCATCTCCCTGGGCTTTTCGGCAATGGCGCGCTGCACGGCCTCGACCGTGACGCGGCCCGAGTCGTCCGGCGCCACCTCGATCAGGTCGATGTCTTCGGCAATGGCCAGGTTTTTCGCGGCCGGGGTGATGCGCCTGCCCGCGTAATTCCTGGCGTCAAGATAGGCGCGCACGTCCCGCTCAATGACGCGGCCGCCGGGGCCGGACCCGGCGATGGG
>JAAZAB010000001.1 GCA_012514555.1 Lentisphaerota bacterium | reverse complement strand
TGTGCGACGCGCTTTCGCGGATTATGCGGGTACGGAGCCCAGCGTTTCCTTGTTCCTTGGATATTGGATATTCGCCAGCTTTATTCTCCGGCGGCCGGGGCCGTCCGCCCTCCAAGTGGAACGCATCCGGTGCCTCTTCTGTAGCGCGCCACGGCGTGGCGCGATTGGCCGCACATACGGCGGTCCTTCGGTGACTGATTCTACTGGATTATGAATTCTGTCTTCGAAGGGCCAGGACGAGGACGAGAAGGAGGGAATGTGGACAGGCAGGTCAGCCGCATTGTTTGTCCGTGAATGTTTAAGCTTGAAAACCCTGCCGCGGAGTGCAAGATTCTGAAGCAAGCGTGTTGAAGGAGGGATAGACCCGGTTCGGCTCGTTTCGGGAGTCCATGAAAAGAATAACGCTTGCCCAGCGCTCCGGCAATGGCAGGGGGGAATGCATGAACAACAAAGTGATAGACCTTGAAAAGCAGTTGCGGGATTTGCTCAAGAAGGAGGAGACCATGGCCTTCTTCGATTTCGAGCTCAGGGCGGGAACGGCGGGCGCCGTTTCGGGCGTCTGCAAAATATCCAAGCCCCGGGAGGGCCAGTCCAAGTCAAAATACCTTGCGCTCCTGTTCATCATGGACACGCTGAACGCGGAGGCCCGCAAGAAGATCAGCGCTGTGTTCAACGACATCAACTGGGATCTGTTCAGGAAGAGAATGCCGGGATTCAAGAGCGCGTTTCCGATACCCTACATGACCCTGAATTCCGAAATCTATTTCATGGAGACGGACATATACCTGCAAAAAGATGTTGCTCCGGATCAGGCTTACGTTTCCGGCACACTCTTTCCCGCGCTCATATCCGTAACCGGTATGAAGGCCGGCGAGTTGGTGTTCTGGGAAGATTCCGACCAGAAGCCGCAGACGGCGCCGCCCCCGGCCGAACCGAGCCTGATCGAAAAGGTCAGGGCAATTTTCAAGTGATGACGGCTGTTGTTATGGAATGCTTCGGGCTGGCGGTCTGAACGGCGCCCATCGGCGTTTTCAAGGTCACGGGAATGTCGTTTTCCGAGCGGTTCAGGATGATGACGCTGCACGCTCCGTCCGGGTTAAGGAAAGCGGTAGTTTCCAGATTGTCGTGCGTGGAGGCGCAGAGGATGCGCCGGGCTCCGGGCCGGATGAAGCGCGAGAAATGGCCGATGTAATAGTACGAGCCCTGGATCATGAGCCGGCCGGCGGCAGTGTCGGCAAGGATGGGAGCGCTGCAGAAGTTGCCCACGTGGTTGGGCCCTCCTTTTTCATCC
The DNA here is from genome assembly GCA_012514555.1 of Lentisphaerota bacterium. Lineage (GTDB taxonomy): Bacteria > Verrucomicrobiota > Kiritimatiellia > JAAZAB01 > JAAZAB01 > JAAZAB01. Next base: position 2,002 of record JAAZAB010000001.1, on the reverse strand, counting down.
AGCAGCATGTTCCAGTCCACCCATCCGGCAGCCCAGCGGTTCAAATCATGAATCATCGCCCGGGCATAGCGCTCTGCAGGCGCCCATGATCCGATGTGCGGGCCGCCTTCCTGGCAGCCCTCGGTGAACAGCAGGCGCTTGTCCGGATACGCGTCATGGATTGCCTGGAGATTGTCGAAAAAATCCCCGCAATACCAGTGAAAGCCGGCGCCCCAGATATAGCGCGAGGCTTTCGGGTCCTCGTACGCCACTCTGGCCCTCTCGAAAACGCGATCCCGGTTATGGTCCCAGATCATTACCTTTATGCGGCCAAGCTTCTCCCGCTTCAGGGTTGGGCCAAGGTGGTCGCGAACGAAATCGCGCTCTTCCTCAGCGGTCCATATGCAGGAATCCCAGGTCTGGCTTGCCTCCGGCTCGTTTTGAACGGTCAGGCCCCATACCGGTATGCCTTCGCGCTCAAGGGCCTGGATGAAGCGGCAGTAGTAAAGCGCCCATGCGGCCCTGCATTCCGGCTTGAGCCTTCCGCCGTGGTTCATTTCGCCGCTTGTTTTCATCCATGCGGGCGGGCTCCACGGGGAAATGAACAGCTTGAAAGGTCTGCCGGCGGTTTTCAGCGCGGCCTTCATCATGGGAACAATCCACTTCTTTTCGCGGGCAATCGAGAAGCTTTTCAGCTTCATGTCGCCGGGCGTGTCGGCGCAGGCATAGTTGCCCAGGGAAAAGTCGCAGCTGTTCATGTGCGTGCGGCACAACGTGTAGCCGTTGCCCCGGGCGGTGTCGAAACAGGCCGTGAGGAACCGGCGGCGTTCCGCGGCCGGAAGGCCGGAAAACACGTATGCGGCAGCCTCGGTGAAGGCGCCGCCAAACCCCTCTATCTCCTGGTACGTCCGGGACGAATCCACGAACACCGAGGGCGAGCCCGCGCCGGAAGGCGGCCGCATGACCTGCGCCGCATGCCGCTTCAAGAGCTCTTTGCCGCCGGAAATCGTTCGGTAAAGTTGAACCGTGGGGCTCCGTGCCATGCTTATCTCCTGTCATTGGGCGCCGGCGCTCATGACGCCGTCGCAATTCGCAGGCAATCTACACCCGGATGCCGCCGCTTGTAAAGAACTGTGACCCTGGTTTTTCTATTGCTCCGAACGGAGCAGGACGTAGCGCGATGACTGGGCGTCCTTGACCAGCAGCAGGAGCAGCTTGGATTTGCCGAAGTCGGCAACGGCTTTTGCGAAATCCCTGGCGTCCTTTACGGGCTTGCGGTTGACGCTCACTATCAGGTTTCCCGGCCGGATGTCCGCGTTCTCGGCGAGGCTGCCTTCCTTGACTTCTACGGCAACCACCCCGGATTCGCCTTCGTATCCAAGCCTGGCCGCCACTTCCGGCGTGAGGGGCGCCACCTCTAGCCCTATCTGCCGGATCTCCTAGTTTTCAGGCGGCGCCACTTCGGCTGGTTCCGGCTGCTCGTGGCCTATTCTGGTCTTGATCGCCATTTCCTTCCTGTCGCGAAAGACTTTCAGTGTCAGCTCCGCGGATGGAGGGGTCAGTGATATCCTGTTCCGGAAGTCACTCGCCGAAAGCACGGGCGCGCCGTCTATCGCCGTGATTATGTCGCCCTGCTTGATTCCCGCCTTTTCCGCCTCGGACCCTGGTATCACCTCGGCCACCAGGACGCCCTTTGCATCGATGACCCCGAACATTTCCGCAAGGTCCCGCGTCAGCTCCTGCATCTTGATTCCAAGGAATCCGCGCACAACCGCGCCTTTGTTTTTCAGCATCTGCTCCTTGACCGCCATCGCCATGTTGATCGGAATGGCAAAGCCGATTCCCGAGTAGCCGCCCGACTGGCTGAAAATGGCCGTGTTGATGCCGATGGCCTTCCCGTCTATGTCGAGGAGAGGCCCCCCCGAATTGCCGGGATTGATGGCTGCGTCCGTCTGTATGAAGTCCTCGTACTCGGCCAGCCCGAGGCTGTTGCGGCCCTTGGCGCTGATTACGCCAATGGTCA
>JAAZAB010000065.1 GCA_012514555.1 Lentisphaerota bacterium | reverse complement strand
GCAGATATGCCGCCAGAATGTCGGTTTCATTGGCCGAATTGTCCCTGCTCATCACGGTCATGCCTCCAATTCATCCCGGTTCAGCCACCAGAAAGACATCTTCGCGGCCGCGGCTGGTGACGAGGGCGGGAACGCACCGGCCGGACGGGTTGTGCGCCACCGTCAAGGAATCGGTCACCCATTGATAATAGGCGGTCAAAGTGCAAAATGTGGTGGTACGCGCTTGATTTCAGGCTGCCGTATGTCGTTCAGCCTTCAGGCTGCCGTATGCCGTACAACCTCATTTGCCGGGCATCGTGCCAGGACGACGACACCATACCATGGCGCAATTCTCAATGGGTGACCGGTTACACCGTCAACGACTTCAACGACGCCGGCAGCGGAAAACCATGATTTCGGCGGTATATTAGGCTGTCAGGCGGAGATCCCAGTCATACAATAATGCCTGATTTCCGCTTGTGACACTTGCAAACGCGTTTTTCGCGCCTATTTTTTCCTGTCTCACAAGCACGGTTTTCCGGGATTAATTTTTCAGGAGTCGTCCACATGCTGCAAATCCGCTGTCCATTTCACGGCGCCATTCTCAATCATCGCCATGGCCGTCAGACGCCGCAAGGTCTGACCGTGGAAGTCAAAGGCATTGCCCCGCTGGGGGCGGCGATCGCCGTCAACGGCGTCCCGGCCCGCCGCGACGGCGAGATGTTCCTGGCCGAAGTGACGCTTGACCGCCGGGAAAACACCATCACCGCCATCGCCCAGGGGCCGCAGGGCGCCGCCCAGCACCAGGTCAAGGTCGTCTGGGACAAAAACTCGGTCAAGCGCTTTCGCGTCTCCATTGACGACAACATGTTCTTCCTCCAGGACCTGGTCAAGAACAAACCGGCCTCCATGTTTGACAATCTCTACCTCGGCCAGCTCAAAAAACTCCACGACGAGTTCGGCGCCAAATTCACCCTGAACCTCTTCTTCAAGAGCCACGACTCCGACTTCAACCTGACCCGCGTTCCCGACACCTGGAAAAGCCAGTTCCGCGACAGCAGCGACTGGATGCGCCTGACCTGGCACGCCTACAGCGAATTTCCCGACCGGCCCTATCAGTACGCCTCAGCCCAGAAGGTCGGCGAGGACTACGACCTGATTCAGGGCGAAGTCAGCCGCTTTGCCGGGGACGAGGCCTGGGCTCCGCCGACCATCGTGCACTGGGGCGAGCTGCTGCCGTCGGTCTACAAGGCCCTCGTCAGCCGTGGCGTCCGCGCCCTCAGCGGCTATTTCACGAAGTCCGAACTGCGCTATGCGGTAAGCTACGGGCTGGACGAGGCGCGCTGCGCCTACCTGGAAAACCACGACGCCCTGATGGACTTTGACAGCGGGCTGGTCTTCAGCCGCATTGACATCATCTTCAACAACACCCCGCGGGCCAATGTCGTTCCCAAGCTGGCGCCGCTGCTGGATGACCCGCGCCACGGCGAATACATGGACCTGCTCACCCATGAGCAGTATTTCTGGCCCTTCTATCGCAACTTCGTGCCCGACCATTCCGAACGCATCGCCGCCGGCCTGCGCTTCCTGGTCGGACATGGCTATGTCCCGGTCTGGCAGCACGAGGGTCTCCTGGGCGTTGCCACCTGCCCATGAAACACCGCCGGCCGGGTGACGACCGCTCCCGGCCGGCGCCGCCACCCGGGCCCGCTGCCCCCCTGGCCGGGAAACTGCTTGCCAACCATCCCGGAAAACCTTCCCCGGTCCGACGCCGTGCCTGTCCGACCGCCACCGCCCCAGGAAAGGAGCCTGTCCCCATGGAGTTTTCCATCAGCTTCTACGGCGCCGCCCAAAATGTCACCGGCTCGCGCTATCTGCTCAGCGCCAGAGGCAAAAAAAATCCTCATTGACTGCGGGCTCTACCAGGAGCGCGACCTCAAGGACCGCAACTGGGCGACATTCCCGGTCTCGCCGTCCGAGCTGGACGCCGTGGTGCTGACCCATGCCCACCTGGACCACTGCGGCCTGCTGCCGAAGCTGGTTCGGGAGGGATTTGACGGACCCATCTACGGCACCCGGCCAACCATTGACATCGCCAAAATCGTCATGCTCGACTCGGCCAAGATCAAT
>JAAZAB010000064.1 GCA_012514555.1 Lentisphaerota bacterium | reverse complement strand
CGCTCGATCAGGACAATCTCCGAGTCCTCGGAGAGGCGCCGCGCCCTTGCCGCGGCCGCCGCGCCGCCCGCGACCCCGCCCACGATCACGATCCGCTTTCGGTCAGCCATTTGGGAAGGACATTTTCTTCAGGGTCACGCCCTTGAGTGAGCGGAGCTTTCGCTCGAGGGCCGCGGCGTCTTTCTGAGAGCCGTGCAGCTCGAGCAGGATCAGGCCGGAAGCCGAGCACTGGCCGCTTGCGACATCGTGCAGGCCGAGCCTCGTCTTGATGGAGCAGCCGTATTCCGTGAAGAGCTGCTGCACGCGGGTGGCGTTGACGCTGCGGTTGGAAATCTGGATGCCCAGGATGACTCGCTTTGACATGAAGCCCTCCCATTGTTGTGATGACGCGTCTTACTGCATGCTGACCGGGAACGAGCCGGCGTCGCCCAGCTCCACGTCCCACGCCAGGATATGGCCGTCCACCGAGCGGATGTACCAGCGTCCGACTCCGGGGTAATAAAGAGCCAGGTCCGATTTCCCGTCGCCGTTATAGTCGCCGGGGACCGCAATGAGCCCGGCGGAACCCCAGTCAACGCCCCATGCCAGCACTGTGCCGGCGATCGTCCGGATGTACCATTTGCCCGCGGACCCGTCAAAAAGCGCCAGGTCGTCGTCGCCGTCGCCGTCGTAATCGCCGGGCACCGTGCAAATGTCCGCCGCCGGGTAACCCCAGCTCATGTCCCAGGCCAGGGTTGTCCCGGCGAGCGTTCGGATGTACCATCTGCCGGCGGAATAATCGTACACCGCCAGGTCGGCTGCGCCGTCGCCGTTGTAATCGCCGGTGACGGGCATGGCGCCCGGGAAGCCCCAGGACAGGTTCCATGCGAGGACCGTTCCGTCGAGCCTGGAAATGAACCAGCGCCCGGTGAAGAAATCGTAGACCGCAAAGTCGCAGAGCCTGTCGCCGTCGTAGTCGGCCGGGCACGGCCACATCGAGGCGCCGCCCCACTGCGCGCCGAAGGCATAGTATATTCCCTCCGTCGTGCACACGTACCACGCGCCGTTGAGGATATCGTACTCGACGAACTCTGACATGCGGTCGCCGTCGAAGTCGCCGGAAAGCGCGAACATGCCCTCTTTTCCGCTGCACACGCCCTCGACAATGTTGGAGCCGGAAAGCTTCCGCACGCGCCACTGCGCGGTCGTCTCATTGACGGCGGCCAGGTCCGATACGCCGTCGCCGGTGAAATCGTTCACGACAGCTCTCGTGCCGGGCGCCATGCCAAGCCCGCGATGCTGGAGGGTATAGAGGGCATAGCCGCCCACGGACGCGGGCCTGACCAGCAGGTAATACCAGCCCGAGCCGGCCGGCGTGTAAGTAAGGCTGAACATCTGGTTCCCGCCCGAATTGTCGTCGTAGGCGACCATGTTGTCCGCCAGGGCGCTGTCGTAGAGCTCCGCGACGGGGTCGCCTGCGCCGCCGATGGAATTGAAGTTGTAGCTCGCCCCGGAATAGAGGTACACGGCGAACCAGTCGCGGGTGTCGCCGCCGCTCAACGAGTGGGGCCCGTGGATTCGTTCCGAGTTCACGGTCTGGATCGCGGTGGCGCCCGGCGCCGTGTTGTCCGCGGGGTCCCATACGTCGCCGCCGCCTTCCGGGCCGATCCCGCACGCGTACCACGCCATTTCAACCGAGGATTTCCAGGCGGTGTTCAAGTCCTGGGCCGCGGAGCTCCAGGCATAGAACGCGAGCCTGTAGTCCGTGTATTCCGTGCAATAGCGCGTCAGGGTGCGGAACGCCACGGCCGCCGCGTTGTCTATGCCTATGCCGGGCACCGCGTAGCTGATGCCGTCGTTGACTCCGGCGGCCCCGTCGCTGAGCAGGTAGAAGAAGAAGTTCTGCACGCCGCTGTTGCGGTGCACGCCGCCGTTGTCGTCGGACCCGGTGTGCCAGAGCGTGCCCCGGTAGCGGGACGGCTGCCTATCAAAGGCGTTCAGCGTTCTCTCGCTGGCCGGGCTGCGCATGTCGCGCAGGGCCGTGCTGTGGAGCATTGCGTCCTCGCCGATAAGCCAGTCAGCCGTTCCGGGCAGCTTGAACGGGTAAAGGTGGCGCCCGTCCGGCTGGAAGGCGAACTCGATCACTGCCGCAAAAATGTCCGAGAACGATTCGTTGAGCGCCCCGCATTCGTCCATGTAAATCAAGTCCGCCGTGTACTGCGTCAGCGCGTGGGTGTACTCGTGCGCGCACACGTCCAGCACGCCGATGTCCGACATGTTCGTCACGCTCGACGCTCCGATGAAGACCATCCCTTTTATGTCGTCCCAGTAGGCGTTGTCGATCGTTGCCGCGTCATGGACGTTGGCCCAGAGGCGGGTGCCGATGCCGTCGAAGGAGTTGCGCTTGTGCGCGGCCAGGAAATATGACTGGACCCACGCGAAATTCCGGGCCGCCGACATTTCCACGCGGTCCGAGTCATCCCAGTCCGAGACGTAACGGTAGGCGTAAGTCCCGGAATCCGGATATGCGCCCGCGGTGTCAACGTTGACCACCAGGCAGACGTCGTTGTAGAGAAGATAGCGGAGGTAGGCGCCGTCGTAAGAGCCCGTGACGGTGGCGTTGGTGCCGCCCTCGTTTTCCAGGATGGCGCCGGTGATGCTCACGTTCGCCTTTGCCTGCGGACCCATGGTTTTCAGGTCGTTGTATCCGCCGAGCACGGCGCCGCTCGACGCGTCCACCCAGGCGATCCAGCGCCCGGGCGCGGCAAGCTTGAGCCGCAGCTCGTAGGCAAGGCGCGGCTCGCCTTTGAGCGCGTACACGACCAGCTCCGGCGCCCCGTCCGCGCCCGCAGCCGCCGCGCCCGCGGCCGCCAGCTCCGCGGCAACCGCGGCCGACGCCTGTTCCGGAGAGATGGCCGGCTTTGTTTCCAGCGCGAGGCCGGGGAAATACCTGCCGTTCACCTGGTATGGCGCGTTCTGCGCGTTGAAATGCACGATGAGCTCGGCGCCCACGACCCGGAGCCCGCCAAAGCGCTGCTTCACCCGGACATGATGATAGCCAAGCTCGTCGGCGTCCGCGCGCTTGACCGATAACTCGGCTGCCGCGTCCCTGATCCGGTACACGCTCGACAGGCCGTCCAGGAGCGCCAGGGCGTCCTTTCCGAAATCCCCGCTTTTGAGGGCGGCGCGCCCGGAAGGAACAAGCGCCGGGCCGCGAATGGAAGCGGGGGCGCCAGTCCGCTCGTCCCAGTGCACGGTCGCGCCCTGCAATTGCAGCGCGGCCGCCCGCTGGGCCGCCGCGGGCTCGCGCCGAGCTTCCGCCCGGACAGGAGCCCGCGCAAGGCCCGGGTCTCGCGCTCCTTCAGGCGCCCTGAGCGCGAACGCGAGGGGACCCGCCATGCACATGCAGAAAAGCGCGGCCAATCCTGTCCTGTTCATAATCTCATCTCCAGTTCACCAGGTGTGCCCGAAGCGACGGGACCGGGGCCTGCGGCCTCGGAGACCATTGACTATTAACGAAAGAGATTCGGCAAGTTTTTGCCATACCGGCGTTATTGTCAAGAATGAAAGCTGTCGGATTGCGGCCTGCGCCCTTTCCGCCGCGGCTCGCGCGCGGGCGTTCAATCCACGAACAAGTCCTTTGTGGGATAGTTTGGGTCGCTTGTGAGGTGCATGCCGAGCCGGCGCAGGCCCTCGGCGTCGCCGGAGGAGGGGATATGCGTGAGGTGTATTTCGCAGTTGGACAGGTCCCTGAGCTTGTCGAGCGCGAGCTGGGCTGCCGGGTTGACCGTTGCGCTTATGCTCAGCGCTATCATCATTTCCTCGACGTCAAGGCTCGTGCTCTTGACCTTCAGCAGATTGCCCTTCAGCTCCGCGATTGAGCTCATGATCGCCGGCGGCAGCAGGTGGAGCCTGTCCGGGATTTCGGCCAGCGTTTTCACCGCGTTCAGGACTGCGCTCGACGCCGCGTGAAACAGCGGCGAATTCTTGCCCGACACGATCCGGCCGTCCCGCAATTCCAAGGCCGCGCCGCAATACACGCCCTTGTGGCCCTTGCGCTCGCGGGCGGCTTCCCTTGCCGCGTTCGCGGCAGGCTCCACCACGCGCCGGCTGGCGGGGGAGATCGAGAGCCGCTTCATGAGCATTTCCACCTTCGCCACGCTCTCCTGATCCGCTATCCCCATCGCGTATTCGCAGGAATAGCGGAAGTAGCGGCGGATGATCTCCTGCTCCGCGGCCCGCTGCGCGGCGTCGTCGTCCACGATGGCGAAGCCGGCCCGGTTCACGCCCATTTCCGTGGGCGACCGGTATATATCGTCGCCCATGATCCGGCCGAGAATACAGCGCAGCATGGGAAAGGCCTCGACGTCCCGGTTGTAGCTCACCGCCATCTGCTGCGAGGCCAGCATGTGAAACGGGTCGATCATGTTCACGTCCCCGATGTCCGCCGTGGCGGCCTCGTATGCCGCGTTCACCGGGTGCGCGATGGGCAGGTTCCAGATCGGGAAAGTCTCAAACTTCGCGAAGCCCGACTTCATGCCGCGCCGGTGGTCGTGGTAGAGCTGGCTCATGCAGGTGGCCATCTTGCCGCTGTTCGGGCCGGGGCCTATGACCGCCACGAGCGGCTTTTCGGTCTCGATGTACGGGTTGGCGCCGTAGCCGGCGTCGCTCACGATCAGGTCCACGTTGGACGGGTATCCCCGCGTGTGGCGGTGGATAACCACGCGCACGCCGCGCCGCTCCAGCTTGTTCTTGAAAGCCACGGCGCCCTGCTGGGCCTCGATGAACCGCGTCAGGACCACGGCCTTCACGTCCAGGCCCCATTCCCGCAAATCGTCCATGAGCTTGAGCGCGTCGCTGTCGTAGGTGATCCCGAAATCGGCGCGCATCTTCTTGCGCTCGATGTCGCCCGCATGGATGCACAGCAGGATTTCCGCCTGGTCCCGCAGCTCCTGCAGCAGCCGTATCTTTCCGTTCGGATCGAACCCCGGAAGGACCCGGGCCGCATGGAAGTCGTGAACCAGCTTGCCGCCGAATTCGAGATACAGCTTGTTGTTGAACCGTTTCACCCTCTCAAGAATGGCCGCCGACTGTTCCTTGAGGTATCGTTCGCCGTCAAACGCGATTCTGGTGTCCATGTGAAAATCCCCGGAATCGTCCGCAATAAATGAAAGGGAATTTTACCGCAAGCCCGGTGAAAAAGCAATCCCTGCTGAGAAGAGGAAGGGGATAGGATATAGGGGAGAGGATATAGGGGATAGGGGGGAGTCGCCACAGAGGGCACAGAGATCACGGAGGGGAGAGGGGACGAGGATCGGGGTTTTAAAGAGAATATCCAATATCCAACATCAATGTCCAAGTTCGAGGACGAGGACGAGAAAGAGGGGAAAGGAGATAGGAGATAGGGGATAGGGTGAGGAAAGGGTTCAGGAGCGCCGGGGGACAGACAAAGCAACCTCTGCGCCTCTGCGGGAGAACTGCTTTTTTCGGGCGGCCGGGACCCATTCTTCGCCGAAGCGGCTT
>JAAZAB010000063.1 GCA_012514555.1 Lentisphaerota bacterium | reverse complement strand
TTGACTGTCCAGCTGCCGGTGCGCTCATCGTAGACGGCGGGATCGGCCAGGCCGTCGCCGTCAAAGTCGGCCGCTGCCGGTGCAACAACAGCATTGGCGACCGTATAACGTGCGGATTTTACGGCGCTCGGGTTTAGCCCGCCCTTCCAGGCCTTCGCCGTGAGAGTGCCGGGGATCGGCACGGCCACCGTGCCGCCCGATTCCACCGCCGGACTCGATTCCGTCGGTTCGCTGCCGTTGGTCGTGTAGCGGATCGTTGCCCCGGCCGTCGCGCAGCTGACCGCCACGTTGACGCTGCTGCCAGGATGCGCCCCGCCGTCGGGAGTGAAGGTCGACGTGGCCACGGCGCCCGCCGCCGTATAGCTGGCGCTCTTGGTCGCGCTCGGGTTCATCCCGCTCTTGAACGCCTTGGCCTTCAGCGTACCGGGGACCGGGACCAAAACCGTTCCGCCCGAAGCCACAATCGGACTCGATTCCGTCGGCTCGCTGCCGTTGGTTGTATAGCGGATCGTCACGCCTGGTGTGGCGCAGGATACGGTCACGGTCACACTGCTACCGACATGCGCGCCCCCATCGGGATTGAAGATCGGCGTCGTGACCTGCTGGACACCGCAACGTGCTCCGTGAGTCCGAGGAAGAACCTGAAAGTCCTGTGAGGAATTATTGGAATCATGATCGGTTGCGCGCTGAAGCGAGTCATTGTCGCTGGCAACAGACGAAGCATACGACCCCGTCTCTGCCAGACGCGGGGCCACGCCAAAGGCGCAGCCGCTGCTCAACGTCGGGGAGCCCCACGCCACCCCATCTATAACCTCACTAAGAAACGTGATCTCTTTTCCATCGCTGACAACCAGCATGACGTTGTCGGATGTTGACAAGCTGGGGCGCGCGGTTCCCAACACGTCCATGTCGGGAATGGGCGATCCCTGGAACGACAATCCGGAGTTGACGGCCTCAAACACCTGCACGCCGCCAGCCGGGGCATTCGGGCCGCTCGCATTGGCCGTGATTTCATCCGCAAACGCCTGGGTTGCCCCTGTGCCCACGATAATGACCGCCATGCCCCGCGGAGGAATGGTGTAGCCTTCCGGGAACCGGCATGAGCCTTCGGCCGTATCGTTCCCCGCTTCATTGTCGGTCAACGCCAGATTATTAAGCGAATAGGTCGCCGTGGTTGACTGATTATAGATCTCGATAAAGGCGATGGCGGCGGGCCTGTCCGTTACTTCAGTAATAATCAGGTCATTGGCAAGGGTTAAAATATCATGGCTTGCCTGGGCGCTTTGGACGGCGGCATAGGCGTTGACACGACCCCAGCCATAAAAGTCGTTGCGCCCATTCTGACGCCCCAGGTAGCTGACGCCGCCCGTATCGATCTTGTTGGCCGTTTCGCGCAAGATATTGCGAATCTGGACCGGGGAAAATTCGGGCTTAATCGAACGCACCAAAGCCGCGATGCCCGCGGCCAGAGGGGTGGAGGCGGAGGTGCCTCCGAACCCCGTGCTGTCGCCTGCCTTGCAGTAATCGCCGGCTGTTCCCGAGCTTGTATTATATCCGGCCGTGCCGGTTCGATCGGTTGTTTCAATCCCGAGTTGAGCGCTGTTCCCGCTGCTCGGCGCCACGAAATCCAACTGCGGCCCGTATTGACTATACTCGGACTTGGTGGCCTGCGAATTGCAGGCGCCAATGCTCACAGCGGAGTCATAGGCCGAGGGATACGCTACCGTCCCGGCCGTCCTGAGATACGTGTTTCCGGAAATCTCGAGCGCAGCATAGTCCTGCCACACGCTTGACGAGTTGTCTTCGCAGTTAACCCGCATATAGTAGGCCAGGCTTCCGGAAGAGGAAAGCGTCAGGGTCCGGGTAAGATACGTGGTTTGGGAGTGCGAGACGGGGTTCGCCTTGACGAATCGGTTGCCGGATTGAGCCGGATGAACGCTGTCGGCATTCAGGGACGTCCATGACCCGCTCCAGCCGGCAGGCAGAGCCGGCGGGGTGACTGAATCAAAGTTCTCCGTTACGCCCCCCGGGAAAGTTACGGAATCCAACCAGCACGTGTCCTCACCCTCGGAAACAGAGCTGTTTTTCACGTACTTCCACTTGAACGTGTATGTCGTTGCGCTCAAACCAGAAAGTTGGAATCCGCGAAATCCGCCCGAGTTTCCCGACGCGAACAGAACGATCGAGCCCTTGCCGCCGGCGCCATCCTGCCGCGCGTTACGGATGGCAGTCTGGATAGTCGTTGAAGGAAGCCCGCCCCCCCAGCTGCAACTGATGACGTCCGCATATTGCGCCGCGTATTGAATGGCGCTGGCAATGGTTGAATCACTGACAAAATAGTCTCCCTTCACTATCTTGATCGGCAGAATTTTGCACCCGTACGCCACGCCGGCCACCCCCACGCCATTGTTGCCGACGGCCCCCGCCAGGCCGGCGCAGGCTGTGCCGTGCCTGTCGTCAACGTGCGAAGGATTGGGATCGCTGTCATTGTCGTAAAAATCATACCCGCTCGGATGAATATTGGCGGCAAGGTCAGGATGGGCGGTTTGCACTCCGTCATCCGCAATGGCAATGACTGTGTTGGCGCTGCCGCTGGTAAGGTTCCACGCCTCGGGAGCATCCACGTCATTGTCCACGGCGGGGCTTTTGCCGCCGATAGTTTGTCCTGTGCTGTGGAGGTGCCATTGGTTAATGAATAACGGGTCGTTGGGCGCCGCATGCTTTTCTCGTTGCTGAATGAAGTCCGGCTCGGCCCAGGCCACATTGGGGTCGGCGGCAACTGTCTCGGCAACGTCTATGGGATAATCGGTTTTAGGCGCCCGGAGACGGACTACCCATTGGTTGCCGATCAGCGGGCCCACTGTTTCCGTCCCGTATTGGTCATTGATCGACTCAATCGTGACATCGGCCGACGCAAGACACACAATGAGACGATCCGTTAACAGGATTCTGAGCAAGCCGCCAAGATCGTACAAAACAGGATAGGCATAGCGCACGTCCGGGCGCGCGTTCAGCGCCGCGACGGCCTTCTTCGCGCTGGTCGCGACCCGCAAATGATGACGTTCCCCCACTATCGCCGTCGCGGCCTCGACGGCCGCGGATGCCCGGATGGACTGGAGCCGGTTGCCGTCCGGCAAGGCCCCGTCGACATATTCCACGGTGACTTCATTGGCGATCTCGGTCAGCCGCCCGGTCAGATTACGAACATGAACAAAATCCGCCGCCGGACTATGGGACTGAGACCGGACCGTCACCGTGTCATCCCGCTTGACAATGGTGACAAGAGCCGGCATGGACAGATCGGTTGAAAGGATCGGAATCGCGTCCTTGGCTTGCTGGGAATACCCGCCGGATACCGCCAGACAAGAGACCGCAAATATCCCTGCTGCAACTGTCTTCATGGTGACGGCTCCTTCCGACAGTTTGCCTGTGTGGCTTGCACGCTGAGCGCGCACCTGTTCTGAAGGGCGAAAAAACGGGCGATTTCGATTTTGTTTCGTATATTTAGCGAAATCATGGTTAGTAATAATGAGGCTAGGCCGGCATAACAAGAAGTCAAGGGAAAGTTTTTAAATTGGCGATTGCGGATTGCGGAGGAACCCACCCCCCGCTGCGCGGACCCCTCCAAGGAGGGGACCCGACGGATCCGGCGGGAAACGGCGCGGTCGACCCGGCCCGCGATTGACAGCTCCGGGCGCGCGCTTCATACTGCGCCCATGCAAACCGGTTCTTCGTTAAGCCATGTAATGAAAACGGCCGGGCTTGCGGAGGTAAGTCCAGCCTGGTCGGAAGCCTGGGAGAAGTCCCAGTCCTCCTTTTCCCCGCCGGGGCTGCCCGTGTTTGAGGCCGGCCCGCTCGACGCGGCGCTGCACACGCTGCGCATGCCCGAGGCCGTCAACGAGGCCTTCCGCGCCGCGCGGCCCTTTTTCGCAGACCGGCCGGCGCTGCAGCGGCTTGCCTGGCATTTACGCTGCCGGCTGTATGCGTACGGCCTGACCCTCGATTTGAAGGCCCGCCCCCGCCTGCCCGCCGCCCTGGGACCGGAAGCCGACATGCTGGACGCCTTCCTGGCCCTAGCCGGCCTGCCCTTCCTGGAGGAACGCCATCGCCGGCGCGGCATCGATCCGGCCGTCACCTACGAGACGGTATCGGATATCGCCCTGTGGCTGATCGATTTTCATGACCGCGAGGGGCGGTGGGGATTCCGCCAGCTGGACTGGTCGCTGACCTATCTCCGGGACAACCTGGTTCAACTGGGGCGCCTGCAGTTCCAGCCCTGGCGATTCCCCTACCCCTTCCATGTTTACCGGCGCCGGCGCGACGGCCAGGTCTGCCTCCTCGCCGGGGACGGCATCCCGTTCACGGCCGACGGCCAGTTTCCGTCCTCGCGGCCGGCCGAGCCGCCGGCCTGGACCAGCCGGCTGCGCGTCGAAGGCGTGGCCCTTGTCGGACATCCCGTATCCGAGTCCGGCTCGGTGCAAGCCCGTCCCGTATCGCTGCCGGCGGCCGACTGGGACAAGGTGTTTTGCCCCGACAGCCCGGCTCTGGCCATCCACATCCCCGCCAGCGGCCCCCTGGACGACGCGGCCTGCGCTGAATCGATCCGCCGCGCCGGCGCCTTTTTCCCGCGCCATTACCCCGAAGCGGCGTTCGACGCGTTCATGTGCAATTCCTGGCTCATGGACAGCCAGTTTGCGGACTACCTGCCGGCCGCGTCGAACATTCTC
>JAAZAB010000062.1 GCA_012514555.1 Lentisphaerota bacterium | reverse complement strand
TCCTGTTGAGCACCGTGATTGTCCATGCGCTGAGCCCGGGCGTTGCCGCGGCCGACTCAATGGCGCGCAATACTTTTTCCTGGTTGCCGGCGCCGCGGTTCGCGTCGTGGTTCTCAGGCCGGCCGTCGAGCCCGAAAATTACATGGTCCAGAGCGCGCAGCTCCGCCGCGCGCTCAGGCCAGAGCAGACCGTTGGTGTCCATGGTGACGTACAGCCCCCGCGACTTGGCGTGGTCCACCAGCTTGCCGATGTCATCGCGCAGGAGCGGCTCGCCGCCCCATAACCCCAGCCTGACGGCTCCGGCCGCGGCCATCTCGTCGATGAGCTTTAGAAGCTGGTCGGTGGTCGCGTCCGGGTGCCCGCGCCCGGGAATGTTGCAGTACCGGCAACGGGAATTACAGCGGTCCGTCACCGCGAGCATTACGTTCAAAGGCCTGGACAGGCCGAAAAACTTGTGCCCGAGTACGCCCGAGCCCATGCGCAGCATTTGTTGAATCGTCAGCATTTTGCCGCCGCCCGGCCTTACATTTGCGCGCCATTCGGCGGATTGCCGTGCCGGCGCATACAGGCGTATATTCGCCGGGTTTGAGGCGGGAGCGGGCGACGGGAATCGAACCCGTGTAGCCAGCTTGGAAGGCTGGCACTCTGCCACTGAGCTACGCCCGCGGGACCGGGAAATTTCGCGTGTCTTTATATACAACTGCCCGGCCTGTGGTCAAGCCGGGAAATCCACGCGGAAGTCGCTCCGGCCAAAGGGCCCGCTTGGGCGGGAATTTCTGATTGACATGAACAATCCATAAGAGTTCAATTCGCGGTTAAAATTCCATGGCCGGATTCAGCCGGGCACTTGTGGCCGGCGCTTGCGGCAGCGAAGGGAAAGCACGGGCGGGACAAATGACGAAGAACGGGAAATTGTCGGCGTGGGTTGAGGAAGTGCGGCAGTTGTGCTCTCCGGAACGCGTGCACTGGTGCGACGGGTCCCGGGAGGAATACGACCTGCTGTGTTCGGAAATGGTGCGCGCCGGGACGTTTGTGAAATTGAACGAGGCCAAGCGTCCGAATTCCTACCTGTGCCTTTCGGATCCCAGCGACGTGGCGCGCACCGAAGACCGGACATTCATATGCTGCAAGAACAAGGATGACGCGGGCACGACCAACAACTGGCGCGATCCGGACGAGATGAAGGAAATGCTGCGCGGCCTGTTCAGGGGTTGCATGCGCGGGCGCACCCTCTACGTTATTCCGTTCAGCATGGGCCCGATCGGCTCCGAGATTGCGCACATCGGCGTGGAGCTGACCGATTCGCCCTACGTCGTATGCAACATGCGGATCATGACGCGCATGGGCCGGGCCGTGCTGGACGCGCTGGGCCAGGGCGAGTTTGTGCCCTGCCTGCATTCCGTGGGGGCGCCATTGGCGCCGGGGCAAAAGGATGTGCCCTGGCCCTGCAACGCCGGGAACAAGTCGATCGTGCATTTTCCCGAGGAGCGCGCGATCTGGTCGTTCGGAAGCGGCTACGGCGGGAACGCGCTGCTGGGCAAGAAGTGCTTTGCGCTGCGGATCGCGTCGGTCATGGCCCGGGACCAGGGCTGGCTCGCGGAGCATATGCTGATCCTCGGGCTGACCCCGCCGGGAGGCAAGAAGGTCTACGTGGCGGCCGCGTTCCCGAGCGCCTGCGTAAAGACCAACCTCGCCATGATGAACCCCGCGCTGCCCGGCTGGAAGGTGGAATGCGTGGGCGACGACATCGCGTGGATGAAGTTCGGGCCGGACGGCCGCCTTTATGCGATCAACCCGGAATACGGCTTTTTCGGCGTGGCGCCGGGCACCTCGATGCAGTCAAACCCGAACGCGATGCTGAGCCTCGGGGCGAACAGCATATTCACGAACGTGGCAATGACTCCGGACCGCGACGTGTGGTGGGAAGGCATGACTGAAAAGGCGCCGCCAAGGCTCACGAGCTGGCTGCGCGAGGAGTGGAGCCCGGGCTGCGGAAAAAAGGCCGCGCATCCTAACGCGCGATTCACGGCCCCGGCCGGGCAGTGCCCAGTGATTGACCCGGATTGGGAGAATCCCCGCGGCGTGCCCATATCGGCAATCATGTTCGGCGGCCGCCGCCCGTCCACGGTGCCGCTCGTGTTCGAGGCTTTCAACTGGCGGCACGGGACGTTCCTGGGCTCGATCCAGTCCTCCGAGACCACGGCTGCGGCGGCGGGCGCGGTTGGCATGGTGCGGCGCGATCCCATGGCCATGCTGCCTTTCTGCGGATACAACATGGGCGATTACTTCGCGCACTGGCTCCGGATGGGCAGGGCTGCCAAGGCCGGGCATCAGCCGGCGATTTATTACGTGAACTGGTTCCGGAAGTCGGCCGAAGGCGAGTGGCTCTGGCCGGGCTACGGCGACAACGTGCGCGTGCTGAAATGGATTGTCGGGCGTTTGGCGGGCACGGCGGGCGCAGTTGACACTCCCATAGGCCGGGTGCCGGCGCCGGGCGCGCTGGACGTGTCAGGCCTCAATATCGGCAGGGCGGAAATGGACGAGCTGCTGAAGGTGGATGCCGATGCATGGCTTGCCGAGGTAAAAGGCATTGCCGAGCATTATGGGAAGATCGGCGAGCGCGTTCCGCGCGAGATGCATGACGAGCTCGCCGCGATGGAACGCCGGCTCAGGGCGCGGTGATCAGGATTGCACCGGCTCGCCCGTAAGCCTCGCCCCGTCTTCGGGTTTCCAATGTTTTGAGCGATGTGCCCTGGTTATGGCGTGAGCATGAGCCCCCAATCGAAGACGGGCCGGGCGCCGGGCGCCGGCCCCGAACTGCTGGCGCCCGCCGGCGGGCCGGAGGCCGCGCACGCCGCGCTGCGCTACGGCGCGGACGCGGTCTATATCGGGCTGTCGCGTT
>JAAZAB010000007.1 GCA_012514555.1 Lentisphaerota bacterium | reverse complement strand
CTTCGGCAACATAAGGTACGTCAAGGCGGCCGGCGAAGCGGCCGAGGGCGTGCTGTTTCCGTGCGGCCGCCTGCTGGTCGCCGAAGATCTGCCCGACGGCCATCCCCAGAAAGCACTGCTCGTCGCATGCAAAAAGGACTATGAGTCGCGATTCAAAGAGGATGTCAGCACGTTCGGAGGCCACGCCTACGACGCGATAGTGCTGCTTGTGGAGGCCGTCAAGAAATCGGGCCCGGACAAGGAGAAGGCCAGGAGCGCGCTTGAAAACCTGCGGGGAGTTCCGGGAACGGCCGGCATTTTCAACATGTCGCCGGAAGACCACAACGGGCTGACGATAGATTCGTTTGAAATGCTGACGGTCAAGGACGGGAAATTCGCGATCAGCAAGCCCTAGCCGGGATATGCCATGCGTTCAGTGGGAGCGCCGGAGACCAGGCTCCCCCTTTTGTTTCCATGGATTTGAGCCTCCTGCTTGAATATGTTTTTGCCGGAGTCGCGTACGGCGGCATATATGCCGTCGTGGCCATCGGCTTCAACATAATCTACAACGCGACGGACGTCATCAACTTCGCCCAGGGCGAGTTTGTCATGCTGGGCGGAATGACGGCCGTGAGCCTTCACTCGGCGCTGCCGCTTCCCCTCGCGATCCTGGGGGCCGTGGCCCTGACAATGCTGGTTGGCGCCGCCATCGAGATATGCCTGATCCGGCGCCTGGAATCGCCATCGGTGCTCAGGATGATAATAATCACGATCGGCGTTTCCATCCTGATTCGTGAAGCCGCCCTGCACCTGTGGGGCGACGGCGTCCGGGCGCTGCCGCATTTCACGGGCAGCGAGATAGATTCCATCAGCTTGTTCAACGCAAGGTTTTCCCCCCAGGTTCTCTGGGTGCTTGGAACATGCGGACTGGTGGTCGGGGGGCTTACCATTTTCTTCCGGCTTACGCCTGCCGGGCGAAAAATGCGGGCCTGCGCGGCGAATCGGACGGCTGCGCGCCTGTGCGGCATCGACACCCGGAACCTCGTGACGCTGTCCTTTGCCATAAGCGCCGGAATAGGCGCGCTGGCCGGCTGCGTGCTTTCGCCCATTACTCAGACGCAATACGACATGGGAACGGGGCTTGCCATCAAGGGCTTTACGGTGGCCGTGCTTGGCGGCCTCGGCAGCAGCATGGGCGCGGTTTTTGCCGGCATGGCCCTGGGGCTATGCGAGTCCTTCAGCATCTGCGTGCTGCCGGCGGCGTTCAAGGATGTGATTTCCATCGTCCTGATGCTGGGCGTTCTTTTCGTCAAGCCATCGGGCCTGCTGGGCGCCCGGAGCGGCCCGGGTTAGCCGCCGTTTCAAGGAAGGTCGGCGCGATGTCCGCGTTCAAACGAATAATGCCGGTTCTCGGGCTCGCCCTGATCCTGGGCTTGGCGCCCGCCATGGCTTCACTGGCCGGCGCGCGCTACCTCCTGACCCAGATGACGATGTCGATTTACTACGCGCTGGCCACGGTGGGGCTCTGCCTGCTCATGGGCTATGCCGGCCAAATCTCGATGGGTCATGCCGGGTTCATGGCAATCGGCGGTTACACGTCCTCGGTGCTGACCACCTGCAACCTGATTGGGCATGCGCAGATGCCCGCCTTTTCGCTCCTGGAGCGGTCCGGCGTTCTGTTCCGGACCGTGTCGGCCGACGGTGTTTCGCCAGCCGTCTGCGTGGCGCCCTGGGCCGCCTTTCTTGCGGCCATTATCCTTACGATCGCCATTGCGCTGCTGATAGGCATGCCCGTTCTTCGGCTCAAGGGGCACTACCTGGCAATGGCGACGATGGGTTTCGGGATCATAGTTCACAGGATGGTCATCGGGTTCCGGGCGCTTGGCGAGGCCGACGGGATTTCCGGCGTCCCGGCCTTTCCGGTTCTGCCCGGCGCGGCAATCAGCGGCGTGATTTCCGACCGCCTCTCGAACTACCTTCTGGCCGCGGCGGCGCTGGTGGCCGGAGTTTGGCTTCTGCAAAACCTTGTGCATTCGCGGGCGGGCAGGGCGCTTCGCGCCATCCGCGGCTCGGAGGAGGCAGCGGAGGCCTCGGGCGTCGACACGGACCGCTACAAGCTGATGACTTTT
Source organism: Lentisphaerota bacterium (assembly GCA_012514555.1). GTDB lineage: Bacteria > Verrucomicrobiota > Kiritimatiellia > JAAZAB01 > JAAZAB01 > JAAZAB01. The sequence continues at coordinate 10,917 of JAAZAB010000007.1, read as the reverse complement.
GTTCTCAGCGCTGTTTTCGCGGCGGCCGCCGGCTCTTTTCTTGCGCACTACAACGGCGGCATAGGGCCCTCGGAAGCAGGCGTGATGAAATCGGTTCGCGCCGTGGCCCTGGTCGCGCTTGGCGGCATGGCCAACCTCTGGGGCACGCTCTTTTCGTCGCTGATCCTGAATTTCCTGTCCCTGCGCGGAGTGTTTCAAAGCTACGACGACGCCGTGTTCGGCGCCATCCTCATAGCGGCAATGGTTTTCGCGCCTCACGGCCGGATTCCGTTTTTTACGGCAAACGCCGCGGCAAGGGCGTGGCGCCGACTGACGGGGCGGCGGGGAAGGGGGGGCGATGCCCGGGATTGACAAGGCGAAAACGGCGCCGATCCTGAGGGCAATGGGCCTGAGCCGGAGCTTTGGCGGACTGCACGCGCTTCAGGACGTTTCGCTCGACGTGCCCCGGGGGTGCATCAAGGGCGTCATCGGGCCCAATGGCGCGGGCAAGACGACTCTCTTCAACCTCATCTCGGGCAGCCTGAAGCCGGACTCGGGGACAGTTTGTTTCGAGGAAAGGCCGATCCAGGGAATGAAGCCCAGCAGGATTGCCGCGCAGGGGATTTCGCGGACTTTCCAGAACATCAAGCTGTTCCACGGCATGACGGCGCTTGAAAACGTCCTTGTCGGCCGCCACCGGCTGGGAAGAGCGGGGTTCTTCGGCGGCATGCTGAACCTGCCGGCGGCCGGCAGGGATGAGCGCATGCTGCTGGACCGGGCGCGGGAGGCGATCGCGTTCATTGGGATAGAGGACGTCGCGCAGCGGGAGGTATCCGGGCTGTCCTTCGGGCACCAGCGGGCTGTTGAACTGGCCCGCGCCATCGCGTCGGATCCCGTCCTGCTCCTGCTGGACGAGCCGGCCGCGGGCCTGAACATGAAGGAGACGAGCGACATGGGCGCGCTTGTCCGTAAAATCAGGGACCGCGGAGTGACGGTTCTCATGGTCGAACACGACATGTCGCTCGTGATGGGCATCTGCGACGACATAACCGTGTTGAACCAGGGGCGCAAGATATTCGAGGGCGCTCCTGACGCTGTTCAGCGAAGCGCGGAGGTGATCCGCGTCTACCTGGGGGAAGTCAATGCTGAGGATTCGCAACCTTGACGCCGGGTACGGCGCGCTGACCGTGCTGCAAGGCGTTTCGTTGCATGTGGACGCGGGGGAAATAGTGGCCATCATAGGCGCAAACGGCGCCGGGAAAAGCACGCTGCTGCGCGCCATCTCCGGCCTGGTGCGCCCACAGTGCGGCCGGGTCGAATTCGCCGGGCGCCCGCTGTGCGGCATGGCGGCGGAGCGGATCGCGGGCCTGGGCTGCCTGCACGTTCCGGAGGGCCGCCAGGTTTTTGCGCCCATGACCGTTCGCGAGAACCTCCTGGTGGGCGGCTACGCGCGCCCGGCGCCGCGCGCCGAGTTGGACGAGCGCATGGACCGTGTTTTTTCCTTCTTCCCGCGCCTGAAGGAGCGCAGGCGCCAGACTGCGGGAACCCTCTCGGGCGGCGAGCAGCAGATGCTGGCGATCGGGCGCGCGCTCATGGCGTGCCCTTCGATGCTGATGATGGACGAGCCCTCGATGGGCCTGGCGCCGATCGCGGCGAAATCCATATTCGAGATCGTGGCGCGGCTCCGCTCGGGAGGCCTGACCGTCTTGCTGATCGAGCAGAACGCGCGGGCGGCCCTGCGCCTGGCCGACCGCGGATACGTCCTGGAAACCGGGCGGATACTGCTCGAGGGCGCGGCCGGCGACCTCATGGCCAACCACGATGTGCAGCGCGCCTATCTGGGAAAGGACTACAGCAGGATTGACGAGTAGGCCGGCGGCCGCTTTCCAGCCATTCGAAGCAAAGGAGACGACATGCCCATTTACGACCGGAAAATGGAAACCCTTTCGCGGGGCGCCCTGGAGCAGCTCCAGCTTGAACGGCTGCAGATAACCCTCAACCGCGTGGTCAGAAATGTCGCGTTCTACCGCCAGCAGTTTGACTCGCGCCGGATCGACACCCTGTCAATCAAGAGCCTCGACGACTTGCGGCGCCTGCCTTTCACGACGAAGGATGACGTGCGCATGGGATCGCCTTACGACATGTTCGCGGTTCCGCTCCGGGACATTGTCCGCGTGCAATGTTCGGCAGGCACCACGGGGGATCCCGTGGGGGTGGGATATACGGCCAACGACATCCGCCACTGGTCGGGCGTGATCGCGAGAATCCTGGCTGCCGCCGGGGTAAGCGACCAGGACTTCATCCAAATCTCGTTCCCGTACGGGCTGATGACCGGCGGCATGGGGTTCCACTACGGCGCGGAACGCATTGGAGCTTCGGTCATTCCCGCCTCGGGCGAGGAGGTGCACCGCCAGATAACGATCATGAAATATTTCAAGGCCACGGTCCTTGTCGGGCGCCCGGGATACGCCCTGGCCATGGCTCGCGCCATGGCGGAAATGAACCTCCGCCCGGAGCAGCTGAACCTGAGGTGCGGCATTTTCGGGTCGGAGCCGTGGAGCGAAAACCAGAGGGCCCAGATACAGGAGCAGCTTCGCATACGCGCCTACGACAGCTACGGCTTGAGCGAAATCATGGGCCCGGGACTGGCCGGAGAATGCGAGGAACAGAACGGGATGCACATCCAGGAGGACCACTTCATCGCCGAGGTTATCAATCCCGACACCCTGGAGCCTGCGCCGGCCGGGGAGGAAGGCGAGCTGGTGTTCACCACCATCACCAAGGAGGCGTTCCCGATGATCCGCTACCGCACGGGCGACATCGCGCGCATCACGGATGAGCCCTGCGCGTGCGGCAGGACTTTTCGCAGGATGAGCCGCGTCAAGGACAGAACCGACAACCTGATATTTGTCAACGGCCATAAATTCTTCCCGTCCGAGGTTGACGAAATAATTCAGAAGGCGGCCGGACTGTCGCCGAATTTCAAGATCGTTCTGGACCGGAAGGAAGGCGCCGAGACCGTGGAGATTCACCTGGAGGTGACATCCGATTTTCCGCAGCTCGACGAAATTAAGGCGCTGGAGCGGATGCGCGAGTCGGTGGCGCGCGCCCTGGTCGCGGCGCTGGGCGTGGAGGTGGCCGTCAAGTTCGTTCAGCCGGCGTCGCGCCTGACGGCGGGCGGCAAGAAGGTCATTCCAATCGAAGACCGACGCAAGCAGGATGGCCAGAGGAAATAGGAGCAAGAAAGCCTTGCAATAAGGGCGGCAATCCTGTATCAAGAATGGCTTTTGTTTTAGGGCCATCCGCTTAAATGGAACCGCGTGGAACGGCGAACGGGGGCTGCAGCTTTCTAAGAAGCCGCACCCGCATTACGGCCTCACGCTTCGGAGGATGATCATGAAGGATATTGCCGTCAAGGACATGCGCAACTTCGTTTTGCTGGGCCATACCGGCAGCGGGAAAACCACCCTGGGCGACGCCCTGCTGTTCAAGCTGGGCCTGAACGACAGGATGGGGTCAGTCTCCGCGGGGACAAGCGCCATTGATTTCAACGAGGAGGAAATCAGCCGGAAGATATCCGTCTACGCCAAGCCTTTTTGCGGCGTTTTCAAGCGGAAGTCCGGCGGCAAGATGCAGCTCTCTTTTATTGACACGCCGGGATACGACGACTTCATCGGGCAGGTCATACCGGCCCTGCGCGTTTCCGACCTTGCGCTGCTGGTGGTGGACGCCCTGTCGGGCATACAGGTGGGCTCGCACCGCGCATGGCGCATGGCCGCGGCCGCCGACAAGCCGCGGGCGATCGTGATAACGGGCGGAGACCGGGAAAACGCAGACTTCGGCAAGGCGCTGGAGCAAGTACAGTCGTCATGGGGCCCAAAGTGCCTGCCTGCGACTCTGCCGCTCCCGGGAAACGGGGGAGTCTGGAACGTGATGGACGACAAGGAGGTTCCCGCTCCCCTCGCCGGGGCCGTTCAAAAGGCCAGGAGCGAAATGATAGAGCGGGCAGCCGAGACCGACGACGCCCTGCTGGAGAAGTATCTTGGCGGCGAATCGCTGGCTCCCGACGAGATCGCACGGGGTTTGAAAGCCGCGGTCAGGACAGGCAACCTGGTGCCGGTGTTTGCGGCAATGCCCCTTAAGGACATCGGCATCGCCGAGCTGATAGATGGCATGGCGGGATTCTTCCCGAGCCCGGACGAAGTTCCCTTCAAGGACAGGGAAGGCAATGCCGTCAACCCCGCCCCCGACGCGCCGGCGGCGCTCTGGATATGGAGGACGCTGAACGATCCGTTTTCAGGGAAAGTCAGCTTTGCCCGCGTGCTGAGCGGAAGGATAACCCCCGACACGGAAGCCGTCAACCTCCGCACCGGCCAGAAGGAGAGAATAGCGGCGTTCATGGTTCCGGCAGGCAAGAAGCCAAGCGCGGGGTCCGAAGCCGGGGCGGGGGACGTGGTTGCGCTGGTCAAGCTGAAAAACTCGTCGTTCGGCGACCTGCTGGTCGCCGGCAACGCGAAAATTGAGTTCGAGCCGTTCGCCTTTCCGGACCAGGTGGTTTCCTTTGCGGTTTTCGCAAAGGACCGCGGAGACGAGGACAAGATCGGCGGGGCCATGGCGCGCATTGCCGAGGACGACCCGATGCTCCGGATCGAGCGCAACGCGGACACCCACGAGACTGTCATATCCGGCATGGGCGACACCCACATCGACGTCGCAATGGAACTGCTTCGAAAGCGGAGCAACGTGCAGGTCGAGCTCAAGACTCCGAAAGTCCCCTACAAGGAAACCGTCACCGCCGTGGGGGAGGGGCACTACAAGCACAAGAAGCAGTCCGGCGGCCGCGGGCAATACGCGGAGGTCTACTGCCGGGTTCAGCCCCTGAAGCCGGGCGAAGAGTGGTTCGAGGACGCGGTTGTGGGCGGCGTCATTCCGAAGAACTTCCTGCCCGCCTGCCAGAAGGGCTTCCTGGACTCCATGGCCAAGGGGGCGCTGGCGTCATGCCCGGTGGTCAACGTCAAGGTCTCGGTCTACGACGGATCCTACCACGACGTTGATTCGTCGGAAATCGCATTCAAAATCGCCGCCGGTCGCGCGTTCAAGGATGCGATGACGAAGGCCAGGGCCGTGCTGCTGGAGCCCATAATGAACGTGCGCGTCCTCATTCCCAACCAGCATGTGGGCGACATCAACTCAGACCTCAACCACAAGCGGGGCCGGATAATGGGCGTTGACGTGGAGGACGGCATGCAGGCAATCACGGCCGAAGTCCCGCTCTCCGAGATGTTCCGGTATTGTTCCGAATTGCGCAGTATCACCGGAGGCCGCGGCACCTTCGAGATGAAGTTCCTCCGCTACGACAACGTTCCATCCAATGTCGCCCAGAAGATCATCGCGGCCGCGGAAAAGGACAAGGAAGTCGATGAGGATTGACGGCCGGGCGGCCGGGAGATGCCGGTGTCAGGGTTTGGGCCCATTATCTCCGCCACGGATCGCTGCGAGCTCTGCCCGCGGCGCTGCGGCGCCGACAGGCGCGCCGGGGAAAAGGGCTTTTGCGGGGCCGGCGTCGAGATGGAGATATATTCCTATGGCAGGCATTGCGGCGAGGAGCCGCCGATCTCGGGAACGCGCGGCTCAGGAACGGTTTTTTTCAGCAGGTGCACCTTGCGCTGCCTGTATTGCCAGAATCATCCGTGGAGCCAGGAGGCGCGGGGCGACCGGTACGACGCGGCCGGCCTGGCGGCGGTTTTTCGGAGCCTGGCGGATGAAGGATGCCACAACTGGAATCTCGTGAGCCCGACGCCCTGGATTCCGGGCATTGTTCAGGCGCTGGAAATGGTTCATAATAAAGGGCGCAGGCTGCCGGTGGTCTACAACACGAGCGGATATGAGCGCGCGGAAACGATCAGGGAACTTTCAGGATTGGCGCAGGTCTACCTCGCGGACCTGCGCTATTCAAGGCCGGAGTCGGCGCTTGAAGGCTCCGGCGCGGCGGATTACGTGAAGGCCGCCAGGAAGGCCTTCCTTGAAATGTGGAGCCAGGCCGGAGCGCTGCGCGTTGACAGTGAAGGCATCGCGCAATCCGGGGTGATCTGCCGACTCCTGGTCCTTCCGGGCCGCGCGGTGGAAGCGTGCGAAAACCTGGAGTGGCTGAAGGCGAATGCCGGCGCGGGCGTATGCATAAGCCTGATGTCGCAGTACATCCCGGCTCACCTGGCGGGCGGGCGGCCCGGGTGGGACAGGGGAATATCGAGAGCGGAATACGACATGGTGCTTCAGGCGGCGATGGATCTGGGGTTTGAAAACGGTCACGTCCAGGATTTTGGGGGCCGGGCGGCCCGCGACCTGGTCGGGTTCAATATGAAACAAGGTCGAAAAACGTGACCCCGCAAGCGGCGGGGCACGCAAAGCGACATGAAAGGGGAGCGCCATGAGCGGTCACAGCAAGTGGAAAACCATTCAGCACAAGAAGGGCGCGGCGGATGCCAAGCGCGGAAAGATTTTCAGCAAGCTGAGCAAGGAACTGATGCTCTGCGCGAAAAGCGGCGGCGGTAATCCCGATCACAATCCCAGCCTGAGGACGCTCATATCAAAGGCGCGCAGCAGCAACATGCCGATGGAAAATGTTGACAGGGCCATCAAGAAGGGCACCGGCGAGCTGAAAGACGACACCGTCCTTGAAGAAGTGATGTACGAGGGCTTTGCCGGCGGAGGCGTTGCCCTGGTGGTCTCAGTCCTGACGGACAACAAGAACCGGGCCGCCGCCGAAGTGCGGCACGTCTTCACCAAATGCGGGTCAAATCTCGCCGCGCAGAACGCGGTTTCACGCAATTTCAAGCGCAAGGGCCAGATCATGGTCGACGCCTCGGCCATCGACGAGGACAAGCTGATGGCCATCGCCCTTGACGCCGGCGCGGAGGACATGTCGACCGAAGACGGGGTGCACGAGATCATCACGGATCCGGCCGCCTACGGGGCCGTGGTGGACGCCCTTGAAAAGGCAGGCGTCAAGACCGCCAGCTCGGAAATTACTCTCATTCCGGATGCCTACGTGACGGTGACCGACAAGGCAACGGCGTCGTCGGTCATGAAGTTCATCGAAATGCTCGACGATATCGAGGACGTTCAGAACGTTTACACGAACCTTGACGTTCCCGAATCAATCCTGAAAGAACTGGAGACGTAGCAGCCGCGGATTGCCCCGCATCGAAGGCCGCCTTTCGCATGGACACGAAAGCAGCATGTCGGGTCCTGGGCGTGGACACCTCGCTGCGCTCCACCGGCATCGGCGTGGTGGAGGCCGAAGGCTCCGCGCTGCGCGTACTGGATTTCGGGCGAATCGTCAACGCGCCGAAGCTGCCCTTGTCCCGGTGCCTGGAGTCGCTCCAGAGCGGAGTGGGGGACGTCATAGCAAAGTACTCGCCGCATTCCGTCGCGATAGAGGGCGTTTTTTTCTGCAAGAACGTCCGGACTGCGGTCACCCTCGGCGAGGCGCGCGGGGTGGTTATCGCCGCCGCCGCCCGCGCGGGGCTCTCCGTGTTCGAATACGCGCCGCGCCGCGTGAAGCAGGCCATGACGTCAAACGGCGCCGCCGGGAAGGAGCAGGTTCGACGCATGGTGATGACCCTGCTGCACATGACAAGCGAGCCCCAGGAGGACGCTTCGGACGCGCTGGCCATTGCGCTGTGCCACCTCAACAATTTCAGGAGAATCGCCGCCATAAGGCCGGAGCCGATATGATCACATTCCTTGAGGGAACGCTCGTTGAAAAATCGCCCACGAGGGCTGTCCTGGACGTAGGCGGGGTCGGATACGAGGTGTCAATCCCGCTGAGCAGCTTCGACCACCTTCCGGATGAGGGAAAGCTATGCCGGATTCTCACTGTTGACTATATCAGGGAAGACCAGCATGCGCTTTTCGGCTTCATCTCCGCCACGGAAAGGCAGCTTTTCAATCTCCTCATGACCGTGACCGGGATCGGACCAAAACTCGCAATCAGCGTCCTGAGCTCAATGTCGCCGCCGGATGTCCAGCTGGCCATACTGGACCGCGACGTCAAACGCCTCTCTTCAATCTCGGGAATCGGCCGCAAGACGGCGGAGCGAATCATCGTAGACCTGCGCGACAAAATCAGCGCCTCCGAGGCCGCCGTCGCAGCAGCCGGAAAAACGCAAAGCCCGGCCGACAAGCGTGCCCGCGACGCCGTGCTCGCCCTGATTTCCCTCGGATACAAACAGGCCGACGCCCAGAAAAAAGTCAGCGAGGTTGTCGCGCGCGAACCCGGAATCACATCGGTCGAAGAAGTCGTCAGGAAAACTCTTTCGCCCGCCTGACCCCGGGGAGTCACAGGCCTCGATTCCAGCCGAGCGCCTTAAAAGCCCGTTCCGCAGTCAAAACGCCCGTCATATCCGCGCCTACATTCCGGGCTATGCCACGTCGCATAATATATCTTATGTCTACCAATGGCTGGGGGGAAGCGCTATATGTGGGGGCGCCGGGTTATTTACAGCCTGTGAATAATACTGGCTTCGGATCGGCCGTTGGGAATCGTTGGATATTGGATATTCGATTGCTCTTTCTAGGATCACGTACGTGAGGCAGCGACGGGATGCGACGGCAGACTCGATCCCGATAGCGATACCGATAGCGATTTCGATGGGAGCAAGCCCCAATCAGCGGCGGGATTGGCCGGCTACCGTATCAGGTAAATGAGCTTCTGAGGCAGGCCGTCGCGCTCGATTTCGAGCACGAACGCGTTGAGACGGTTCCGGGCGAATTCAGTAATGAAGAACTCGGCCCTGTTCTGGCTGGTCATGGGCATGGAGTTGACCTTTCGGATCACGTCGTTTTCGCGGAGACCTACGGCCTTGAAAAAGTCGCCTTCGCCTTCGATGTTCAGGACGTATCCGGCGATTTTTTCCTGCTGATAGACCGGTTTCATCGAGGAGAACATGCTTGCCAGGCGGTCCGTGTGGTCCATGAGCTCCTGGTAGTATTTTTCGAGTTCGCTGCGGCTGCAGAGCCATCGGTTTGTGTCGACCATTTTTCCGAACCGGTTTTCCATCAATGTCGGATCGGCCGCCGAATTGGTTTCCGAACCTTGTTCCGGCGCGGCGTCCGAGAAACTCAGCGTCAGAATCTCCTCGCGCGTTCCTTCCTTGAGCTGGATGGATTCCGGGAGGATCCTGACGACGAACACGGTTTCTCCCATGGTATCGCCCTCGGCGACCATGACCTGGTCGTGCCGCGCGAGATCGTCGAGAATTGCCTTGCGCGTATGCTGCTTGTCTGCAAACGCAAAAAAAGTCCCTGCCAGGCGGAACCGCCGGGAAAGATCGCCCTGCGAAACGGTATCCTGTTCAGAGCCGCCGGCATGCGCAAACGCCATCCAGTCAGCGGGCTGCCCGGGTGTTTCCCTGCCGCCCGCCCATTTCAGAGGGGACTCCCCTTCCGATCCGCCGGTGGGGGGCAATGCCGGGAAGAGCCGGGGCATGATGAAAAACAGGGCGATTGCGGCCGCGCCGCACCCGAGGAATATTCCCGTTGCGACCCGGCGGATGATGCGATCCTGTTCGTATTCGGACTGCATGCTGCTGCGTCACGCTTTCATCGAATCGGATTGGGGAAAGAGACTGTAAGCCGGATTTTGTCCCGCGTCGGGTTCAGGCGAATCCGCGCGGGGCGAATCATTTGTCTGGCCCTCGCGGGCATTCAGCGATCAACCCGGGACATGAAGGCGGGCCGCCCCACTCGTCCCATATTCGATCTTGCTCCGGGGGGGTTTTCCTGCGGCGCCCATTACTGGGCCGCCCGGTGGTCTCTTACACCGCCGTTTCACCCTTGCCGCAGGACCGGAGAACCGGTCCCGAGGCGGTTTGATTTCTGTGGCACTTTCCGTCGACGGGCATTGCGCCCATCGCTCCCGGCGAGAACCGGGACGCCCTGCCCTGTGGAGTCCGGACTTTCCTCCCGCGGTGGCGTCCAGCCCCGCGAGCGACCCGTCCCCCACCGCCCGACACGCGGATCAGTAAACCAGACGGCCGCAGAAATCGCAAGTGACAAGATCCGTCGCGCGCCGCACGGCCTGCAGCTTGGCGGGCGGCAGCGCCATCAGGCAGCCGCTGCAGATCGAGTCTTTGAGCTTGACGAGCGCCGGCCAGCGGTTCCTGGAGAGGCGCTCGTAGTACATCAGAAAACGGCGCGCGGCGGGAACGTCCAGCGGTTCGCGCAGCCGCGCCCGCTCCGCCCGGGCGGCGTCGAGGCGGCCTGTCGCCTCCGCAAAGCGGGCATCCAGCTCGGCCACGTAGCCATCGACCCCCGCCTTCGCGGCATCGTACTTCGCCTGACTCTCCTGTTCGGCGCGCCCGGCGGCCGCCAGCCGGTTCTCCCGCGCGGCCACGTCGTACTCGGCGTTCTGCAGGGCAATCTCGGCCTGGCGGATCTCCGCCGTCATCGCGGCAAACTCCTTGTTGGTCTTCAGGGTCATCTGCTGCTGCTTCAGCTTCAGGATGCCCTCCTGGCGCACCTGGATGTCGAGCTTCGCCTGCTCGATCTCCGCCGTGACGGAGCGCACCGCCTCTTTCGCGAATTCCAGGGACTCCTCCTCCAGCTTCAGCCGGTCCAGCTCCTGCGCCTTACGGATGGGAATGTCCTTGACCTGCTGCTCCAGTTCTCGAATCAGGCCATCCTGGGCCTGAAGGGCCGCCAGATCGTCAATCACGCTCACGAAGTCCCCTTTGGCTGGTCGGGTAGAAAACACTGACTTTAACTCATTGTTTTCCGCCTGTCAACCAGGCCTTTTGAGAAAAAGCCACTGCGCGTTGCGTCAAAATGGATGTCACCGAAAGCGGCGAGAGAGGAAGCGGGAGAAGCTTGGGGTTGCGTCATAATTATGGCACCGAAACAATGGAGCCATGACTATGAGCCAATCAGCAACACGGG
>JAAZAB010000061.1 GCA_012514555.1 Lentisphaerota bacterium | reverse complement strand
GCCGTTTCCGGCGACAGAGGCCCGTCGCCCTCCAGTTTGGAATCCGGCCTGTCCCAAAAGCCTCTCTTCACGCAGGCAGGAGATTATTTGGAAATCAGGAAAGCAGGAAGGAAATGGCCCCTGTCTCCTCTCTTTTCCTGATGTTCCTGATTTCCTTATTCAACCCATATGGAGCAGTTTCGATTTCGATAGCGATTTCCTCTCCCAACTCAAGATTCAAAACTCAAAACTTCTGACCTTCCTTCTCAGGAATCCGATGAAAATTGGAAGTTCCTTGTTGGATATTGGATATTCGATTGCTCTTTCCAGGTTCAGATACGAAGGGCAAACCGACGCCGAAATGCGGCAAACCAATGGCCGGCGTTTACCCTCTTATTGTGGTTGCGAACATTTCAACCCCTTGTTATTGTGCTGCAAATTTTCCCAATTCCGGCCGCCGGTGACGAAAAGGAGCGAGAAAAGTGTACCTCAAGTCTTTGGAGCTTAACGGCTTCAAAAGCTTTGCCGATCATACCCATCTTGATTTTGCGCCTGGCATAACGGCGATTGTGGGGCCGAACGGATGCGGCAAGAGCAACATATTTGACTCCGTCTGCTGGGTTTTGGGCGAACAGAGCACCAAGATGCTCCGCGGCACAAAGCAGGAGGATTTCATATTCAACGGCACTGACATCCGCAAGCCCATGGGCATGGCTGAAGTCAGCCTGACATTTGCGGACTGCGAGAAAGTGCTGGGCACCGAATACCACGAGATAACGGTCACGCGTCGTGTCTTCCGCTCCGGCGAAGGCCAGTATTTCATCAACAAGACGCCCTGCCGCCTGAAAGACATTCAGCGCCTGTTCATGGATACGGGCATAGGCACCAGCTCGTACTCACTCATGGGCCAGGGCCGGATAGACTTGATACTTACCTCCAGGGCGGAGGACCGGCGCGAGATATTCGAGGAGGCCAGCGGCATCACGAAATACAAGGCCGACCGCAAGGAAGCGCTCCGGAAGCTCGAGCAGACGGAGCAGAACCTGCTGCGCCTTGCCGATATAATGCGGGAAGTCAAGCGCCAGATCATCTCGCTTCAGCGCCAGGCCGGAAAGGCCCGGCGCTACAAGGAGCTTCACGACGGGCTTCGGAAGATGGACGTGTTCGCGGCCCGAAACAAGCTCGGGGCGCTGGCGTCCGAGGTTGCCGACTTCGAGCGGCGCGCCCAGGAGCACGCGGAGGCGCTTGCCGGACTGGAGAAAGAGATCGGAGCGGCCGAGGAAGAGGTGCGGGGTGTTCGCTCCCGCGCGCGCGAATCCGAGAGCTTCGAGGCCGACGCGCGGGAAAAGGACCTCCAGCTGCGCGAGAGGCTGGCTGGCTTGCAGCAGCAGGCCAAGGCCGGCGAGGCCCGCATTGCCGAGCTGGATGCGCTGCTCAAGGAGAACGAGCAGGACATCGGGGCCGCGGCCGCCGGGCTGAAGGAGGACAAGGCGGCGCTGGAGCGCAGCCGCGCGTTCCTTGAATCGGCCCAGGCAGGGCTGGAAGAATCCCGGCGCAACCTGGCGGCAAAGACCGCGCGCCTGCAGGAGCAGGACAAGGCGATCGAGCGGGTGCGCGCCGCCGTCCGGGACCTTGGCAGCGAATCCATGTCGCTCGAGGGCCGGCTTGCCAAGCTGGCAAACGACCTCAAGGGCATCGAGGACTCCGAGCGCTCATCGGCGTTCCGCCGCGAGAAGCTTGAAGCCGAAAAGAGCCACCAGCAGCGCATTTTCGCAAGCTATGAAGAGCGCAGCCGGCAGATGGCCGGGCTCATCAAGAAGCTCGAGGCGGACGTTGCGGCGGCCGAGGAGCTGGCACGCGCGGCCGCCGGCCGCGAACACTCGCTTGCGGAACAGGCGCACAAGCAAGAGCAGGCGAGGTCGGAACTGCTCAGCGAGATTGCGGCCAATCGCGCCCAGGTCAGGATGCTTGAAAAAAGCCTGGCCGAAAAGGACGAATATCCGGAGGGCATCAGGAAGCTGCTCGACGCGTCCAACCCCCTGGGCGCGGAGGCCGGCGAAGTCATCGGGCCCCTGGCGGACCTGCTTGAAACGCCGCAAAAATACCGCCTTGCGCTCGAAGCCGCGCTCCGCGCATGGCTGGATGCCGTGGTTATTTCCGACCGCCCCAGGGCGATCGAGCTGCTCATGCGCCTGCGCTCCCTCAATGCGGGCGAGGCGCGCCTGCTTTGCGCGGATGCCGGCCCCGGCGAGCCGCCCGCCCTCCTGCCTGACGCGGGCTTTCCAAGGCTTTCCACCATGGTCAAATGCCCGACGGCCGTCAGGCCCCTGGCGGACCGCCTGCTGGGCAACGTGTTCGTGGTTGAAACGCCCGGCGACATCCCCGGCGCGCCACACCCGCAGGCAATCTACGTCACCTGCGACGGCTTTCTCGCCGGCGGGCAGGGCGCGGTTGAACTTTGGGCCGAGGACTCGGAGCGCCAGAATCCGCTTTCGCGCCGGAACCTGCTCCGCGAGCTCGCGGGCGCAGAGGCCCCGCTGAACGCGCGCCTCGGCGGGATGGACGCCGCCCTTGCGGAACTCACGGAAAAGCGGCGCGACGCCGCCTCCGCCACGGAACAGGCGCTTGCGAAACGGGATGACTGCCGGCGCAGCGCGGACCTCAAGCGCGGCGAGAACCAGATTCTGTCCCGCGAGCTGGGCCAGGCAAAGGAGCGCCTGGACACGGTGTCGTGGGAGCTGGAAAAACTCGGGGAACAGGCCGCGCACAGCGAGAAGAAAAGCGCGCTTGCGGTCGAAATGGAACACGCCCGGGCGCGCCGCGCCGAGATCAGGCAGCTCACGGAAAAGCACCACCTGGACCAGCAGGGGCTGGAGGAGGAGCGCTCCGGCCTGCAGGCCGGAGTGATAGACGCCAACGTGCTCATGGCCCAGCACAAGGGCAACACCGAAAACTACTCCGCCCAGTGCGCGCCGCTGGCCGAGCGGATACGCCAGGCCGAAAAGATGATCGCCGACCGCTCGGAGCGCATGGCCCAATACCGCAGGGAGATGATTGACCTGCGCCGCGGCATGGAACAGGCGTCCGCCGAGCGGCCCGGCATCGAGCGCGACATCGAGACCAACGCCCGGCGGCTCAAGGATCTCACCCTTCAGAAGCGGGCGGGCGAGGACGAGCTCGCCGGGCTGGAAGAGCGGCTGCAAACCCTGCGCCACTCCGTCGAGGAACACCTCTCGAGCAAGAGCGACATGGCCGTCCGTTGCTCCGAGGCGCGCATGCGCAGGCAGAACCTGCAGGACAGAATTGTATCCGAATACAAGATTCCGCCCGACGCCATCCAGAGCGAACCGGCGCCCGAATGGGACGCCGAGCCGGACCCCGAAGCCCTTGACGCCATGATCGCGGAGGCGCGGGCGAAAATCGAGGCCATCGGCCCGGTGAACCTCGTCGCCATCGAGGAGTACCGCGAGCTCGAAGACCGCAACGCGATGCTGACGCGGCAGAACGACGACCTGGTCAAGTCCAAGCAGATGCTGTTGGACATGATCCACAACATCAACCAGACCACGTCCGAGATGTTCGCCAAGTCGTTCGAAAAAATCAACGAGAACTTCCAGAACGTGTTCCGCCGGCTCTTCGGCGGCGGCTCGGCCAAGCTCGCGCTGACCGACGCGGAGAACATGCTCGAGTGCGGTGTAGAGATAATCGCAAGCCCGCCCGGGAAGCGGCTGACCGGCATCCAGCTGCTCTCCGGCGGCGAGCGGACAATGACCGCCGTGGCCCTGCTCTTCGCGATTTACATGATGAAGCCAAGCCCGTTCTGCGTGCTCGACGAGTTGGACGCGCCGCTCGACGAATCCAACATCCAGCGCTTCCTCGATATTCTGAAGGGCTTCCTTCAGCAGTCTCAATTCGTCATCATCACGCACAACCGCCAGACCATCGGCACAGGGGACGTCATCTACGGCGTGACAATGGAGGAATCAAAGGTCTCGCGGATAGTTTCCATGCGCTTCAACAAGGAGGGCCGGCCGACCCCGGCTCCGGCCCCGACCCCGGCGGCCCCCGGCGCTCACACGGCGGCTTCAGGCTGATAGGCCGGGCATTTCTTTTCGACAAACGCGCGCCTGATGCGCGCGAAACGCTGGATGCCGTTCTCGACGGGCACTTCGACCCAATCTTCGCCGATCAACGGGCGGGCGTATTCGACAAACGCATCGGTCACGTCCGTCCGTCCGGGCGCCAGCCACGCCTCCGGGAACGCGCGCTCGCTGTTCGCCACCAGCTCGAGCGGAACCTTGCCGTACGTCACGCCGTAGACCTTTCCCGGCTTTCGCAGTATCGTCGCCATCCAGCCGTTGCCGTCCTTGCGCGCGACTTCCACGGCGTGGCAGCCCACCCGGTAAGCCTCGTCAAGGTCGACGACCGACGCGTACAGCATTGTGTCGCGCTGGTCCGTGCCGGCCACGTGCCCGCGTGCGAAGCCGCGAACCGGCAGCTTCCTGGAATTCAGGTAGGAAACCACAACCTGCTGGGCGGTGTTGTCGCACGCCCCGAACTCGACATGGCCGAAGGCGTCCTCGCGCGCGCCGAGGTCGCCGGCGTCGAACCCCTCGCTCAGGGCCACGATGCACCGGCCGCTGCGCCTGAGCTCGCCGCTCACGTTATCCGCCAGCTGTTCGAGCGTCAGCCCTGATTCCGGCATGTATATCTGCAGGGGCATCTCGCGCCCAGGGTCGGCAAGGCGCGCGGCCGCGGGCAGGAACCCGATCCTCCGCCCCATAATCTGCAGCACGATCACGGGGTCCGAAGTGCTGGACCCGCGGTTCTCCTCGTCGGCATTCTGCACGCAGCACGCCCAGTAGCGGGCGACCGAACCGTAGCCGGGCGTGTGGTCGATAAGCTTGAAGGCCGGGTCGCCCAAATCGTTGTCTATGGTCTTGGGCACGCCGGTCGCGACCAGGTCAAGCCCCTGCTCCCGCGCGATCATGCTGATCTTGTGCGCCGTATCCATCGAGTCGTTGCCGCCGATGCAGAAGAAATACCCCACGCCGTGGGCCTTCATGACCTCCACGATCCGGGCGAAGTCCCGGGCCTGGCTTTCCCTGATCTTGTAGCGGCAGGTCCCTATCGCGCCGGCGGCGGGCGTCGTGGCGAGCAGCCGTATTTCCGACCGGTCCTGCGCCGAGAGGTCGATCAGCTCCTCCTTCAGCACGCCTTCTATCCCGTGCCAGGCGCCAAAGATCCGCCCGAAATCCGAGGGCCGCTCAAGGCAGGTTTCCAGAATGCCTCGAAGCGAATTGTTGATGACGGGCGAAGGCCCGCCCGACTGGGCGATTATCACGTTTTCAGGCATAGCCGGCATCCTTGTCCGTTTGCATTCCGCAAGCGGACAGGTTGTAGCGCAATGAACGGGCAATTTCAACGGGTATTTCGCCGAAAATAGGTTGGAAAACAGCCGGGCATGCTATACAATCCGGCGCTGTCCCCTGTTCAATTCACTTTTCTTACTTACGGAGGCGCATCCAATGCAAAAGGCAGACATCGGGCTGATCGGGCTGGCTGTCATGGGCGAAAACCTCATTCTCAACATGGAAAGCAAGGGATTCACGGTAGCGGTATTCAACCGCACGGTCCAGAAGGTTGACGACTTCATGGACGGCCGGGCCAGGGGCCGCAACATCATAGGGACCCATTCCATCGAGGAGCTTTGCAGCTCCCTCGAGCGGCCGCGGCGCATCATGCTGATGGTGAAGGCCGGCAAGCCGGTGGACGACCTGATTGAACAGGTCATTCCCCACCTTGAGAAGGGCGACATCCTTATCGACGGCGGCAACTCCCACTTCCCGGACACCATCCGCCGGACTCGCGCGCTCGAGGAAAAGGGGCTGCTCTTCATAGGCACGGGCGTTTCGGGCGGCGAGGAAGGCGCGCTTAAGGGGCCCAGCATCATGCCCGGCGGCTCGCCCAAGGCCTGGCCGCACGTGAAGAAGATTTTCAAGAAGATAGCCGCCAAGGTGGAGGATGGAACGCCCTGCTGCGAATGGGTCGGGAGCGACGGCGCCGGGCATTTCGTGAAGATGGTCCACAACGGGATCGAATACGGCGACATGCAGCTCATAAGCGAGGCGTATCTCATCATGTCGCTCGCGCTCGGGCTGAAGCCCGCCGAGCTTCAGAAGATTTTCGCCGAATGGAACCGCGGCGAGCTCAACTCCTACCTGATCGAGATCACGGCCGACATCCTCGGCAAGCGCGACGACATTACCGGCAAGCCGATGGTGGACGTCATCCTCGACACGGCCGGGCAGAAAGGCACGGGCAAGTGGACAACCGCCGCCGCGCTGGACCTCGGCATCCCGGCCCCGACCATAGCGGAGGCCGTGTTTGCGCGGTGCATTTCGGCCATCAAGGAGGAGCGGGTGAAGGCATCCGCCTTGCTGAAAACGCCGGCAGTCCGCTTCAAGGGCGACCCAAAGGCGTTCGTCGAGGCGGTCCGCGAGGCGCTTTACGCGGCCAAGATCTGCTCGTATGCGCAGGGCTTTGCCATCATGGCCGCGGCGGCCGGCGAGTACGGATGGAAGCTCAATTTCGGCGAAATCGCCCTGCTTTGGCGCGGCGGCTGCATCATCCGCGCCCGGTTCCTTGAGAAGATCAAGGAGGCGTTCGACAAGAACCCCGGGCTTGGCAACCTGATGCTGGCGCCGTATTTCAGGAAGATCATGCTCAAGAACCAGGAGAGCCTGCGCGCCGTCGTCATCGAGGCGGCCCGCATGGGCATACCCGTCCAGGCGCTCCCGTCGGCACTGGCCTATTTCGACAGCTACCGCAGCGCGCGCCTGAGCGCGAACATGATCCAGGCCCAGCGCGACTACTTCGGCGCGCACACCTACGAACGAACGGACCGCAAGCGCGGCGAGTTCTTCCACACCGAATGGATCAGGGAATGATTGCGGCCACGGGCCGCCGCGAATGCTCAACAGACGACCTCCTCCGGTTCAAGCCCGAACATTCGTCCTTTGTCGGCATCGACTCCGACGGCTGCGTGTTCAACACGATGGAGGTCAAGCAGAAGCGGTGCATGCACGGCCTGATAGTTTCACACTGGAACCTCGGCCCGATTGAAAAGGCGGTCCGCGAAACCGCCGAGTTCGTCAACCTTCACTCAAAGTGGCGGGGCAGCAACCGTTTTGCGGCCCTGCTCATGGTGTTTGAGCTCCTGCGCGGCCACCCTTCCGCAAAGGCGCCCGGGGTCCGCCTGCCGGACACCGGGGCATTGAGGCGCTTCGTTGACTCGGGCCGGCCCCTGGGCAATCCCGAGCTCGAAAAGGCCGCGCGGGAAACGCGCGACCCGGAGCTGGAGGCCCTGCTCAAATGGAGCACGGCCGTCAACGCGCTGATTGCCAGGATGGCGAAAAACATCCCTCCGTTCCCCCGGGCGCTGGAAAGCCTCAGGCGGATCAGCCAAAAGTCGGACGCCATCTGCGTGTCCCAGACGCCAACCGAAGCGCTGGCTCGCGAATGGGAGGAGAACGGCATCGCCGGCCTGGTCCGGTTCATCGCGGGCCAGGAGCTCGGAACCAAGAAGGAACTCATCGCAATGGCCACGAAAGGCCGCTACCGGCCGGGCCGGGTGCTGATGATCGGAGACGCGCCCGGCGACCAGGCCGCGGCCAGGGAAAACCGCGCCCTCTTCTTCCCGATCAATCCCGGCCGCGAGGAGGCATCCTGGGAGCGCTTCCACAGCGAGGGGTATGACCGGTTCCTGAACGGCG
>JAAZAB010000060.1 GCA_012514555.1 Lentisphaerota bacterium | reverse complement strand
CTTCAGCGGACCCGAGTACTGGTTCGTGGCATTCGCGTTATACCCGCCGGAATCGCTCCAGCTGTTCCAGTCCCTGCCCAGCACGGCGGCGTCGCTTGTCAGCCCGAGCTTTTTCGGGTAATCGGCGCCGTATTTCTTCCTGAGCCACGCGTCGAACTCGGGCGCCGGTATGCTGCTTTCCGGATACGTCTCCTCGTACCAGAATCCTTGAAATGCCGGCTCGTTCCAGAACTTCTGCATGACAAGCTCGGCGCCGCTTTTATCGGCCCCGTGCCCGCCGCAGCCCGGCATGACGTCAATCCATCGCAGGTCCAGCTCGCCGGCCACCCTGATAGCCTCGTGGTATTTCTCCGGATCGACGCCGGCCGAGCCCCAGGCCTGGTGAATCCCGGTCATTCCCGCCTCCCACAGGTAGGGCCACAAGAGGGCCGGATCGCTGGTCCCGGTGAACGGGCGGCCGGCCAGCGCGTTGAAATGACCGGAGAAGCTGTAGAACTTGTCCCGGGCCGCAAGGAATTCGGGCTGCCTGACGCCGAGCCCGGCGCGGCCGCCCGCGCGGATTTCGGCGATTGCCAGGTCGGAATACACACCCAGGCCCAGCATGAGCTTTGTCGAATAGATGTTCGGAATCCGCCCTATTCTCTTCGCCGTCGGCGCATCGTTGGCGTTTTTCGCCAGATCTTCGAGCGCGGGCAGCGCGGCGGGATCCCCGATGTGGCCCAGCGCGCGGATGGCCGCCTGCCTAGTCATTCCGGCCTCATCCCCCTTCTTGTCCGTCGCAGTCGCGATCCTGAGCAAATCCGGGACCGCCGCTTTTGCCTTGAGCCAGCCGAGCGAGAAGATGGCGTTCATTGCCGTGGCGTGATCCTTGTCGGAAATTAGTCCGAGCAGCGGCTTGATAGCCCGCTCGTCCCCTATCTGCCCGAGCGCCTGCGCGGCGCGGCGGCGCATCTCAAGGTCGCTTTTGCCCAGCGCCTCGATCAGCGCCGGGACCGCGCTACGGCCCTGCATCCAGCCCAGGGCCAGAACCGCGTTGACGCGGACTTCCGCGTCGGAATCATTCAACAGCTTCACGAGCGCCGGCTCCGACTGCGCGCTCCCAATCCGGCCCAGCTCCCGCGCAGCTTCGCGCCTGGCAGCCGCGTCGGCCGAGGCGCACCGCCTGATCAGGCCGGGAACCGCTTCAGCGTCGCGCTTCCGCTCCTCGGCGAGCAACGCGGCCTTGGCCGCCTTGACCGCGGGCCTGAGGGCGGCAATAACCTTGTCGCCGTTGTCCGTCAGTTCCTTCAGCCGGGCCCCGGGAATGAATTGCTCTCTTATAGCATTCCCGTTCAGGAATTCCGCAACGGCCTTCGGCGCGCCATCGGCCCCGATGCCGGCTGCCATCGCCTTCTTTTCCGCGTCAGTCCTGCCGGGCGCGGACATGACAAGCGCCAGGACATTGGACCTGTTGAGCAGCGGATTTTCAAGAGCCAGGTCTTTGGCCGACATTCTGCCGATTGCCGATTTCTTCTCGGACATGGCCTTCTGATATTTACGGTCCAGGTCCGACGCCGCGTCCTTCAGCTCGTTTTCCGCGGCCCGGCACTGGTCCGCCTGTTTCCCGGAAAGAAACCGGCCCATGTACTGCAGCGTGTACTGGCGGGTTTGCAGGGCGAGCGCCAGGCGGTTGCGGATCGCGGGCAGAACGCCCGGGCTCCGGTCCGGCCCGCGCTCGTTCACGGTCCAGTCCCAGGTGGCCTCGCGGCGCAGGAATTCAAGATCGGCCTGCGCCTGGTTCCCGGCCCTGCCGGCATCGCCGGGCTTCGGCGCCGATGCCAGCCAGTCCAGCATTTTGATAAGAACGACCCTGGACGTGCCCGTCATGAGGTTGGTCTTGGTGTCGCCCCCGATGAAGGCGCCGAACAGCAGGTAACGCCCGCCATGAACCTCGCCGCACACCCCCACGGGATCGGAGCCGCTGACGGCAAACACCTTGCCTTGCGACCCGACCTTGATGACCACGTGGTCCCAGCCACCCGGGCAGAAAGGCTGGTCTATGGCCCTGGCAAGTTCGCTGTCGCCCTGCGCAAGGATATAGGGGCCGTTGACCCGGTTGTGCGCCGCGCCGATCTGCGGGAAAAGAGGCCGGTTCGACGTGCGGACATATCCGCCGCGGACCGCGCCGGCAAGGATTCCCTTGCCGCCGGCCACGAACCTGACCATGGCGCGCCGCGCCTTGAAGTCCGCGAAGTTATAGGCGTTGAAGCCGCCCGGCAGGAATATGACGTCGACATCCCTGGTCTTTTCCTCCCCGGCAATGTCCTGGATCGATAGAATTTCAGTCTTCCAGCCGCCCGCTTCAAGGGTCTTGATCATGCCTTCGGTGATGCCCGACCGGGCATCCTTCAGGATTCCAACCGTCCTGCCGAAGCACGGCTGCGCAGCCGCAACCGCCCCGACCGCAAGCGCGACCCCGATCGCCTTCATGCGTTTCATCTGGTCATCTCCCTGTTGTCTTTGCCTTGTTTTGCGCGAACATCAGCGCGCGGCTGTTTTGTGTTCAACCCGGATTTTGCGATTGGTCAGAGTGCGGCAGATGCAAGGCGCAGCGGGTGAAG
>JAAZAB010000059.1 GCA_012514555.1 Lentisphaerota bacterium | reverse complement strand
GTCGTACGGCAGGCGGGCCCAGTCGGCCGTCATGCCGTCCATGCTGGTCACCGCGCGCAGCGCCGCCGTGCATTCGTAAGTGCGCCCGTCGCCCATTACGCCCACGCTGCGCACGGGCAGCAGCACGACAAAAGCCTGCCATATCTTGTCGCGGTCAACGTAGTTGGCTATCTCCTCCTGGACCCTCAGGTCCGCCTGCTGAAGAAGGCGCACGCGCTCGGCCGTGACTTCGCCTACGATCCGCACCGCAAGGCCGGGCCCCGGAAAAGGCTGGCGCGCCACGATGGCTTCCGGCAGGCCGAGCTCGCGCCCAACTGCGCGCGCCTCGTCCTTGAAGAGCTCGCGCAGAGGCTCGATCAGCTCAAACTTCATATCCGCGGGCAGCCCGCCGACGTTGTGATGGCTCTTGATGGTGGCCGAGGGCCCGGCAAATGGCGAAAAGCTCTCGATCACGTCCGGGTAAAGGGTTCCCTGCGCGAGGAATTTTGCCTGCCCGAACTTCCTGGCCTCCCCGGCAAACACGTCGATGAACAGCCGGCCTATTATCTTGCGCTTTTGCTCCGGATCGAGCACGCCCTCGAGCCCGACCAGGAAGCGCGCCCCCGCGTCTATTACGCGCAAATCAATTCCGAACGTCTTGCCAAACGTCTCTTCGACCTGCCCGGTCTCGTTGGCCCGGAGCAGGCCGTTGTTCACGAAAATGCAGTGCAGCCTGGCGCCGATGGCCTTGTGCAGCAATGCGGCCACGACCGACGAATCCACGCCGCCGCTCAGCCCGCAAATGACATGGCCGTCCCCCACCCGGTCCCGGATCGCCCGCACGCTCTCAGAAACAAAGCGCAACATCTCCCAGTCGCCCCTGCACGCGCAGATTTTGAACACGAAGCGCCTGAGAATCTCACTGCCCAGCGGCGTATGGACCACTTCGGGATGGAACTGCAGTCCGAAAATTCTCCGGCCCGGATGCTCCATGGCGGCCGCGGGGCAGTTCCTGGTTCCCGCCAGGGCCCGGAACCCATCCGGCAGGCGCTCAACCTGGTCGCCATGGCTCATCCAGACATCCAGCACATCCGGAAGATCGTGGAATAGCGAATCGTGATCCGCAACGTTCACCCGGGCGCTGCCGTACTCCCGGGATTCCCCGGGCTTGACCGCGCCGCCAAGCGCCAGGGCCGTCATTTGCATGCCATAGCATATTCCAAGCACCGGGATGCCCAGCTCGTAAAGCTTCGGGTCGCACATGGGCGCCTTGGGCTCGAGAACGCTGGCTGGCCCACCCGAGAGCACTATTCCCCGGGGCTTTCGAGCCGCCAGCGCCGCGGCCGCAATGTCGTGCCGGAGAATCTCGGAATACACATGCTGCTCTCGAATGCGCCGCGCAATCAGCTGCGTGTACTGCGAGCCGAAATCGAGAACAGCTATCCAGTCGTGAGAGCTCATGGCGCGGAACATCCGGGCTGCACTGTCTGACCGTTCGGGTATGCGCGAAGCATGAATCGTCCCCTGAAAACGAGGCACCTGTCTATCATGAACCGCCTGCGCTTGCAAGAAAACCCGCATTCCAAAAAGCGCATCAGCGCAGGACTGCGCCAAGAAAGCCATTAAAGCCGCTTCGGCGAAGCATGAGCCTCCGGCGCCGGGCGCGACGCAGCCTTTCGATTGAGCATTCAGAATCAAGAAGGAAGGATTGACTGCGTTCGCGGAATTCCGTACGCTGCCGTTCAGGTTGGATGAATTGGCAATGTTGTCCCGGCAGGCCCGGAGGCAACGCGTTCTGCAATGATTCAACGCCAAGGATCGGGAAAAATCATGCGCTTTGCAATTGCGGGCATTTCTCACGAAACAAACACGTTTGCCGATGGAATGACCGATTACTCCGCCTTTGAAAGGCAAGGCGGCCTGCCTGGCTTGCTCAGGGGCCGCGAAATCATTGAAACCCTGCGCGGGAAGAACATCTGCACCGGCGGCTACATCGCGGCGGCGGAAAAACTCGGGATCGAATTGGCGCCCCTGATGTGGACCTTTGCCCAGCCGTCGGGGACGGTGCGGCACGAAGCCTATGCGCGCCTGCGCGCGGAGCTGCTGGACATGCTGCGCCAGGCCATGCCGGTGGACGGAGTGCTGCTGGACTTGCATGGAGCCATGGTCACGGACCAGTGCGAGGATGTCGAAGGCGACCTGATCCGG
>JAAZAB010000058.1 GCA_012514555.1 Lentisphaerota bacterium | reverse complement strand
GATTACACGCGCTTCCTGGACGCGCGCAAGGACCGCGTCAAGCTGGCTCCGGGCGAAGGCCCCTATTACAGGCTCGAAGTCAGCAACGTCAACGAGGCCCACGAATCCCCGCTCGTGGAAATCATCACCCATTCCGGCCGGGACCCGGAGCGCTCGCGCACCGAGGCAAGCGCCTTCCGGCGCGTTCCATTCAGGATAGACAATCTCGCGCTCATCCATATCGAGGAAAATGTCCGCGAGGACCGCCCGCGGCGCGTTTCCGTCGCGCTGCCCATAGAATCGCTCGCCAATGATGCCGCCGGCAGCAACACCCTTGTCGTGGCCGCATCGGGCCGCCGCCCGGTGCTCAGCCTCACACTGCTGAGCAGGGACCGCAATTTCAGCCGCGCAATCTCCGTCGAAGGCCGGATGAACGGGGACGGCGATGCCTGGCGCACGGTCGCTCAAGGGACGGTCCGCTCCATCGAAGCCGGCCGCGAAAAGCTGCGCGACCTCACCATAGCGCTGCCTTCCGAACAGCGGTTCCGCGACTACCGCCTGGTGATTCACAACCGCGACAACCCCGCGCTTGACATAGAGGGCGTCACGGCGGAGGAATCCGTCTATGGGCTCCTGTTCTTTCCCAAGCCCGGCCGCGCTTACACCCTGCTTTATGGCGGAACGAACATTCCCGGGCCGAATTACGACGTGGCGGCAGTCCTGGGCGCAACGCCGGTCGAACAGATGGATTCCTGGCGCGCGGGCGAGGCCGTAAAAAACCCGGATTACAGCCCGCTCAAAACGGAGGCGGCCGCGTGGAAGAACGAAGCCGGCCGCGTCATTTTCGTTGTTGCAATCGTCGTGATGTGCATTGCCCTGCTCGTCATGATCGCCCGCGCCTCCCGCAAGATCGACAAGCTCATTGACAACGGCGGCGCGCCGCCGAAACAGGAGTGACGGTTCCATCCTGGTAATCGGCACCGGCATTCCGGATTTGCCGCCGCAATCAACCCGGATTTTGCGGGATCAAAGCCGGCCCGCGCCGTTCAGAGCGAACGCCCGGCGCACTCTATAATTATCTCCGCCGCGCGCGCCAGTTCGGCGGGACTGTGCGCCAGGGTGATTGACAGCCGGACGCGGGCCGCGCCCTCGGGCACGGTCGGCGGCCGGATCGCCGGCGCGAGAATCCCGCGCGCCCGAAGGGCCGCGGCAAGGTCCAGGGCGCCCTGGTTGCTGCCTGTAATCACCGGCACGATCTGCGTCGTTGACGGCCCCGTGTCAAGTCCCGCCTTTTTCAGACGCTCCCGGAACAGCGCCGATCGGTCCAGAAGCGCGGCGCCCAGGCCCGGCTCTGTTTTCAGAACATCGAGCGCGGCCAAAGCCGCGCCCGCTGCCGCCGGCGGCAGAGCCGTGCTGAATATGAACGTCCGCGCGACATTAACCAGCCATGCCGCCATCTGCTCCGAGCAGGCCAGGAAGCCGCCGGCGCTGCCCAGGGCCTTGCTGAGGGTGCCCATGCCCAGGTTCACCCTGCCCTGCAGCCCATGCATGCTGACCATCCCCGCCCCGCCCGGCCCCTGCACTCCGGTGGCATGCGCCTCGTCCACCATCATCATTGCGTCGTGCGTTTCCGCAACGCGGCACAGGTCCGGCAGAGGCGCTACGTCGCCGTCCATGCTGAAAACCGATTCGGTCACCACGAGGCGCTTGCACCGCGCAGGCGCCTTCCTTAGAAGCTCATCGAGGTGCCCGGCGTCGTTGTGCCGGAACCGGCGCACATCCGCCCGGCTCAGCACGGCGCCGTCAACCAGGCTCGCGTGGCACAAGCGGTCCAGGAACACGGCATCGCCCCTGCCAACAAGGGCAGTAATGGCCGCCAGGTTTGCGTGGTAGCCGCTGCCGAACACCAGCGCGCGCGCGTGCCCCTTGAATTCAGCAAGGCGCGCTTCGAGCGCCTCGTGGCACGGCAGCGTTCCTGTCAGAAGGCGCGAGGCTGAGGCGCCGGCGCCGTAGCGCCGCAATGCCGCCTCCGCCCCGGCGATCAACTCCGGGCGCTGCGCAAGGCCGAGGTAGTCGTTCGACGCAAAATTGACGAGCTCTTCCCCGCCGCGCTCGATCCGGCCGCCGGCCGGCGCGTTCACAACCAGGCGCCGTTCCAGCGCCCGTTCCCGGAGCCCATCCAGCTCGCCCAATATCCAGGCCTCGTTCTGCATTGCGGATTCCAGGCTATGTCGCCGTTTGCGCGGGCTGCGCCCGTTCATCACCGCCCGCGCGGTCCCCCGGTTCCAGCGGGTCCAGTATCCAGCGCTTGTTGAACCAGAACCACTGTTCCGGG
>JAAZAB010000571.1 GCA_012514555.1 Lentisphaerota bacterium | reverse complement strand
GTTTGACGACGGCGTGCGGACGGATATCAGGATGATCGAGATTCTGAACCGGCACGGGCTCAAGGGCACGTTCCACCTCAACAGCGGGATTCTCAACGAGCCCGGAACGCCCCCGCAGCCGAAGGGCCGGTTGAATCGCGACGAAGTGGCGGACACGTACAAGGGCCACGAAATCGCGACGCACGGGACCGTGCACGCGCACCTGCCCATGCTGACCGCCGGCCAGCGCGCAGCGGAGATACTGGACGACCGCCGCGCGCTCGAGGCGTTCGCACTCCAACCGGTGACAGGGCACTCGTATTCCTTCGGGTCCTACAACCGCGAAGTCATGGAGCAGCTCAAGGCGTACGGGATCAGGTATGCCCGGACAACGGCGAGCACCGGCGGCTTCCGGCTGCCCGAGGACTGGCTGGCCTGGCATCCGACATGCCATCACTCCGGGATGGCCGAGTGCCTCGAGAAGGCGCTTGCCCGGAAATTCAGCGATGCGGCCGGGCTCTTTTACGTCTGGACGCACACCTACGAGCTGGTGGATTGCTGGGACTCGATCGAGGCTCTCTGCGCCAAGGCGGCGGGCTCGGGGCTTTTCTGGCCTGCCACGAACATCGAAGTGTACGACTACGTGGAAGCGTGGCGCAGGCTGGAGTTCTCGGCGGCCGGCGATGTTATTCGCAACCCATCCGGCATCCGCCTCTGGGCTTGCGAGTGGAGGGGCGGCGAAGGCGCCACTGAGGTTCCGCCCGGCGCGGTTGTGAAACTGCGCAGCGCATAGCGCCGCATGGCGCTTGACATCAGGCCGGGGGCGCGTAATGTTCCAGAGTCCGCGAAAGCTGTTTTTTCGGACATCCGGCGGCGGGCGGGCGGCCCGGAATGCGATTGCCGCGAAACAGGAAGAGGAACCATGAATAGGCGCAAGACGAAAGTGACGCGCAAGACGCGCGAGACCAGCATCGCTGTTGCCCTGGACCTTGACGGCACGGGCTCATACTCGATCAAGACCGGCCTTCCGTTCCTGGACCACATGCTGGACTTGTTTTCAAGGCATTCGCTGATTGATTTGCGGGTGAAGGCGGAAGGGGATTTGGCGGTTGACTATCACCATACGGTGGAGGATATCGGGCTCTGCATGGGGACGGCCGTGCACAGGGCGCTGGGCGGCCGGGAAGGCATAACCAGGTACGGCTTTGCCGCAATTCCGATGGACGATGCTTTAAGCGAGGCCGTCGTGGACCTGGGCGGCCGGCCTTTCCTGGTCATGGAAGTGGCGAACAGGAGCAAACGCATCCTGGATTTCGACCTTGGCCTCGTGGAGGAGTTCTTCCGCGCCTTTTGCGCGGAGGCGCGCATGAACCTGCACCTGCGCCAGAAATACGGGAAAGAGCCGCACCATGCCTATGAATCCCTGTTCAAGGCGTGGGCCAGGGCCATGCGCCAGGCAGTGGCGCTTGATGCCCGCGAGAAAGGCGTGCCTTCCAGCAAGGGCTCCATCTGAATCATGTTCGACGTGATCCCAGCCGTGGATTTGAAGGCCGGCCGCTGCGTGCGGCTCCGGCAGGGGCTGGCCGACCAGGAAACAGTGTATTCCGGGGCGCCCTCCGATATGGCGCGGCACTGGGCGGACCAGGGCGCGCGCCTGCTGCACGTGGTGGACCTTGACGGCGCGTTCCAGGGCCGGCCGGTGCACACGCGGGAAATTCTGGCCATGGCCGGCGCGATCGGGATTCCCGTCGAGGCCGGCGGCGGCATTCGGACCGATGCGCATGTTCGCGCCCTGCTCGACGGAGGCGTGGCGCGCGTCATTGTCGGCACCAGGGCGTGCGAGTCGCCTGAAACGCTGGCCGAATGGATCCGGGCGTTCGGCGACAGGCTGGCGGTCGGCATTGACGCGAAGGATTCCAGGGTCCGGGTCAGGGGCTGGACGGAGGATTCCGGGCTCGATGCCGTTGCGTTTGCGCGGCAAATCGGGGAGCTGGGCGCAGCGGCGATTATTTTCACCGACACGGCGACGGACGGAATGCTCAGCGGCCCGAATATCGCGTCCGTGGCCGCCGTGTGCGACGCGGTGCGCTGCAGCGTGATCGCCTCTGGCGGCGTGGCAAGCGCGGCGGACATCCGGGCGCTGCTGGCGCTGCGCAGGGAGAACCTTGCCGGCGCTATCGTGGGCAAGGCGCTGTACGAGAAAAGGGCGTCGTTCGGGGAGCTTGCGGCCGCCGCGCGCGGCTGACGCCCTGGCGCCGCCGGGGAAAACTAACCCCGGATTTTGCGATTGGTCAGAGTGCGGCAGATGCAAGGCGTAGCGGGTGAAGGTGTATTACTAACCAGTCCATAATAGTATTGACATAGACGCGGTTATTCCTTAGTATTCCGGCCATGAAGAAACATGATGGTCGGACGCTCAGGCATGATGTGTTGACGGAGTTGCGGAAGCGAGCGGTGTC
>JAAZAB010000057.1 GCA_012514555.1 Lentisphaerota bacterium | reverse complement strand
TCCTTGAGATTCAACGCGTCGCACAGCGACGCGGCTACACAAACAGGCTTACATTCCGGCCGTTTCCGGCGACGGAGTCCCGTTGCCCTCCAGTCTGGAAACCTGCCTGTCCCAAAAGCCCAGTTCTGTATTCAACCCCTCTTCACGCAGGCAGGAGATAATTTGGAAATCAGGAAATCAGGAAGGAAATGGCCCCTATCTTCTTTCTTTTCCTGATGTTCCTGATTTCCTAATTCAACCCATATGGAGCAGTTTCGATTTCGATAGCGATTTCGATTTCCCCCGATCCCAACTCACAACCCAAAACTTCTGACCTTTCTTCTCAGGAGTCCGATGAATACTGGGAGTTCCTTGTTGGATATTGGATATTCTGGGATGAACGATGTTTTTAACGGGCAAACCATCAGGCTTTAACAGGTGCATGGCCGCAGCCCCTGCCGTCAACGCGGCAGTTCGTTGAAATTGCCGAACCGGACTCCGGGCACGGCCTGGCGCAGGGCGTCCAGGGCTTTTCGCATACCGATGGGCGCTCCGGCCCCGGCCGGTCCGATAGCCGCAAGATAGCGCTCGGGATCCATGCACAGGCTCCGAAGCTGGACCATGTGCGGCCTGGTTCTGCGCAAAAGGCGTATCGCCGCGTCGAGCTCGTCGGGCCGGTCGGTGACGCCGGGAAAAACCAGGAGGTTGATCGAAGTGATGCAGCCGGCCTCGACGGCGATTCGGATCGAGGCTTCGACGTCGGCCAGGCTGAAATCCCGGGGCCGGAAATAGGCGGCATGCGCGGGAGCCCTCGCGCTGTTCAGGGCAATGCGCGCGCCCTGGAGCCCGGCGTCGGCCAGCGCGGCAAGGGCGGCGGGCCGGCCGCCGTTGGTGTTCATGTGAATGCGCCCGCGGCGGGTGCGGCGGCGCAGGGCGCGAATGGCTTCCCCGATGAGCCCGGCCTCGAGAAGGGGCTCGCCTTCGCAGCCCTGGCCGAAGGAGATCATGGGCCGCGCGGCCCCTTCAAGGTGGAACGCGCCGAGCGCAACGATTTCGGCCGCGGAAGGGCGCTCCACGATGCGGTTCTGGGCGGCCGCGGCGCAGCCTTTGTGCTGAAGCGACAGGCAGCCCAGGCAGCGCGCATTGCAGGAAGGCGATACGGGCGCGGCGGCTTCCCAGCGGCGGTAGAACAAGTTCTGCGCCGTTCGGCAGCGGTAGCCGGCGGCGCAGCGCGCGAGCCCGAGCGCAATGCGGTTTCCGGGCAGCGCGCGCAGCGCCGCGCGAATGCGCCGATCAAGTTCCGGCGTGTTGTAGTGCCGCCCGTTCCAGTGTTCGTGCCAATCCGTGCGCTCCGCGGCGACGAGCACCCTCCCGCCCGGCGCGGCGGCGGCGGCTGCGTAGGCGTAGAGCGGAAGCATGGGCGCCCCCTTCAGGGATTCGTACGCGGGCAGGAGCGTGCGCGTCTGCCAGACCGGGGCAAAGGCGGCCACGGCAAAGCACTCGATGCTGCGCCCGCCCGCCCTCAGGCGCTCCACGACTTCAAGCCGGCCGGAGGCCGGGTCCAGGCCGACGGGCCTCCGGCCGGGAAGCATCAGCACTCCGCCGTCCGGGTCAAGCGGCACGAAATCGGAGGCGCCGGCAATCCTGGCCGCCGCGCCGTCCGATCCGACGGCGCAGAGCGAGGGATGTTCGTGAAGCGCGCCATGCCGGTCGGCGATCAGAAGACGGAGATGGCGCGCGCGCTTCATTTCTTCCAGTAGCTGGGCAGGAACAGCACGAAAACGGTGAAGAGCTCAAGGCGCCCGACAAGCATGCAGAAGGCCAGGAGCAGCTTGCCCTCCGCGGGCACCGCCGAGTAGTTGCAGTAGGGCCCGATTGCGCCAAGGCCGGGCCCGACATTGCCCAGCGCGGCGGCGGCCGCGGACACCGCGCTGCGCAAATCCGGCATGAACGGAGTCATCAGGACGGATGCCAGGACAAAAACAAGAAGGTAGGTCGCAATGAACGTCACGATCCCTCCCGCCTCTTCGCTGTCCAGCACTTCGCGGTCCAGCTTGACCTGGATGATTGCCTGCGGATGGAGGAAGAGTCGGGCGTGGCGGACGGCGGCCTTGACAGCGACAACCAGGCGCTGAACCTTGATTGCGCCGGCAGTTGAACCCGCGCAGCCGCCGACGAACACCAGGGTCATCAGCACGAAACACGCGACTGGCGGCCAGCGGTCAAAGTCGGCGCTGGAAAAGCCCGTGGTGGTCATGATGGACACGGACTGGAAACAGGCGGCGCGCACAGAGCCGCCAATCGAAGCCATTGGCCCATGGAAAATGGAGATCGCGATAATCAGAGTGGAGCCGGCGAGGATTCCGAGATACCACCTGAACTCCGTGTCGCGGAAGAAGGCGAACGGATTGCCGCGGATCGCGCGGTAGAAGAGCGCGAAATTGACGCCGCCAAGGAACATGAATGCGATGACGACCCATTCGATGAACGGGCTGCGATAGGCTTCAATGCTGATGTTGCGGGTGGAAAACCCGCCCGTGGCCAGGGTGGCGAACGAATGGCAGGTGGAATCGAACCAGCCCATGCCGCCGAACTTGAGAAAGAGGATTTCCAGGACCGTCAGTAGCGCGTAAATCCCCCAGAGCAATTTGGCCGTGGCCGCGATCTTGGGCGTGAGCCGGTCCTTGGTCGGCCCGGCGACTTCGGCCTGGAATATCTTCATGCCGCTCGACCCTATGAACGGAAGAATCGCGAGGCAGAGCACGAGGACCCCCACCCCGCCGAGCCACTGGGTTAGCGCGCGCCAGAACAGAATGCCTTTGGGCGCGGATTCCACGTCTGACATCACCGACGCTCCCGTGGTGGTGAATCCGGACACGGTTTCGAACACGGCGCCGACCGGATCGGGAATGACGCCGGAGAGGACATAGGGCACGGCGCCGAACAGGCCGAGCAAAAGCCATCCGAAAGAGACTATCGCGAACCCGTCCTTGCGCGACAGCTCCAGCTCCCCGCGATTGGTGATCTTGAGGAGCAGTCCGGCGAGCAGGGCGACGCAGCTCGAGATGTTCAGCGCAAGCTGCGCCCGGGGTGGATCCCCGCAATACGCGGAAATGCCGAAGCAAACGCCCATGGCGCCGCCCGCTATCAGCAGCAGAAAGGAAAGGATGTGAAGGACTGACCGGACATTCATCTCTGGCAAGCCGGCGGATTACCGGCGAAAAAGGGCCTCGATCTTGCGCACCGAATCGGACAGCGCGAAGACCACGATCAGGTCGTTCTCGGCCAGGACCAGGTCGCCGGTCGCCGGAACCACGTCATCCCCGCGAAGCACGGCCGCGATCAGCAAGCCGTCGGACACGTCCAGGTCCCTGATGGCCTTTCCCGTCCACTTGTGCCGGGCCTTCAGGCGGACTTCCAGGAGTTCGCCGGGCAGCTTGTGAAAGAGCGAGGCGGCGCTGACGTTCTGCCCGCGGACGAAGTGCAGGATCGCGTTGATCATAGAAAGCGGCGGGTTCACGATCCTGTCGAGCAGGCTCAGGCTGTTGATGATGGGAATATAGTCCGGGCGGCTGATCTTGGCGAGGGTGAACCGGGCGCCCAGCTTTTCGGCGACCAGGCAGGCGATGATGTTGTCCTCGTCTCCGTCCATGACGGCCACGAAAGCCGCATCCTCGACGCTCCCGGCGTTTTCGACGGTATCCCTGTCCATGGCATCGCCCTTGAGAACGAGGCCGCGGCTGAGCTCGCCCGAGCAAAACTCGGCGCGCTCCTCGTCCTTTTCGAGCAGGACAACCTGCATCGAGGTTTTGTCGAGCAGCCGGGCCAGATGCAGGCCGAGGTTGCTCCCGCCCGCAATGATGATTTTTCCGAACGGCTTGAGCTCCGGCCAGGCCCATTTGAGGAAATCCGAGATCGCCTCCGGCGTGCCGGACAGGAAAACGTCGTCGCCTATCATGAACCGGGTGTCGCCGTTCGGGATCAAAACCTCCGCGCCCCTGACAACAGCGAGAAAGCGGATTTGCTCGAGCAGCCCGGGCTCGGGAAAGGCCTTGAGCTGAACCCTCAGCATCAGGCTTTCGGTATCCACCTTCACGCCGACAGCCAGCACGCGGCCGTCCAGCAGGTCCACCGCCTCCGAGGTGCCGGGCAGGCGCAGGTTGTTGAAGAGCGCAATGGCGCACTCCTCGTCCTGGCTGACGACGAGGTCCACCCCCATGCGGCGCAGGTCGAGGGCCCCAGAGGGGCTGGTGTAATCCATGTTCGAGACGCGCGCCACCTTGTTGGGCACGCCGGCGGCATGGGCATAGACACAGGCCAGGATGTTCACCTCGTCGCGGTCGGTGACCGCCACGAGCAGGTCGGCCTTTTCAACCTCGGCCTCTTTCAGGACCCTCGGGCTGGCCCCCTGCCCCTCGATTGCCAGGATGTCCAGCTCGTTCTTGACCTCATCCAGGGCCTCAGCATCGCTGTCTATGACCACGACATCGTGCTTCAGCTCGCAAAGTTTGGCGGCAAGATGACGGCCCGATTCGCCCGCGCCTATGATTATGATTCGCATGCGTTCTTTCGCTCGAAAACGGGGATACCATAGGAATTGCGCGCCGGGAAAGCAAGGTCAATCCGACCTGCCCGGCAAGCACGGCCGGCGCGCGGGACGGAACGGCGCCGCTCAGTTGCGGTTCAAATCTATGCCCAGGTTGCGGCCGACCACAATCGAGACGATCATCGCCAGCAGGACTATGAAGAGCTCGCCCACGATCAGGCCGACAAAGCCCGAGCGGAACTTGGAATAGACGTCCTTGTTGCCATAGCGGCTGACAGCGGCCTTTGCGATCCAGCCCAGGAATATCGAGAACCAGAAGGTCTTCATGACAGGGTTGATTAGCATTATCAGCCCGATCGGATGCGGCAGCCAGAAGACGAACTGCCGGAAATAGAGAAGCGCCGCCATGAGCGCGCCGCCGCCGATGAACCAGCCGCGCTCCATGTCCGTGGCCAGTGGCGGCGTGCGGGACATTGACGCTATGCGCTCGAACAGGGCCCGCGGCAGGCCGGTGTAGAACCACGTGCTCATGGCATCGGCGCCCGACGAGTAGGCCATCATGATCGCGGACAGGATCGCGGCGACGGCGGCAATGGCCATGCACAGGAAAATGACAAGGTAGAACCGGCCGCGGGCCATGCGGTAGTCGTCGCGAATCTTTATGGCATTTGCCATGGCCGGGCCGATGAACGTCTTGATGTCGAGGAAGAAGACGCTGTAGTAGACCAGGAAGGGCGCCATCAGGTGGGTTGCGGTCCAGGCCTTGTCAAAGCCGAACAGGTGCCGGATGATGTGGAAGGGCCCAAAATAAGCCTTGTAGCCCAGGATTCCGCCCTCGGTCACCGCGCGGACCAGGCCCGTGGTGATGATCATCATGATAATGTAGCCGAAAATCGCGTAGCCGAGGTTCACGCGCATTCCCCGCCACAGGCAGAGCACCAGCCCGAGAGAGGCCGCCATGAAAAGCACGGAAGAAAAGCGCAGCTCCTTCTGCTCCGCCATGTCAAGCTCGGCCACGGACCCGGGCCACAGCGCGCAGAGCAGGTATTTCCGGCACTTGAAGAAAACCACCGAGGCGAACACGATGAGAGCGCCGCCGCCCTCGGCCGTGCGGAAATTCATGGTGATCCAGAACTCGGCCGGGAACGAGTACTCGTTCTGGCCATAGCCCAGCCACACGACCACGAGCTGCTGGAGCATGGCGAACAGCGTGAAGAACCAGAGCGAGAAGGAAATCTTCTTGGGTATCAGGAATGAAACGCCCACCAGCGTGAAGAATATCGCGGACTTCGCCGCGCCCACGATGCCGGACAGGGCCGTGCCGTTTATGTAAGGGTCCCACGCGTTGTCCAAGCTGATCTGGGTGAGGCCCTGGACCAGGCCGGACTTGCACAGCAGGTTCCAGCCGAGAATGCCGCCGGAGACCAGGAAGCCGCACCAGAAGAAGCCGGTGCGGTAGACCTCGGGAATCCAGTGCTTGTCATCGCCGCTGTCTGTCAGAAGCTCCGGCAGCTGCGCAAGCGGATAAATCAGCTTTTCGTTGTAGGCCCACTGCCGGAATATGAGGATGTTGAACGTCATGAGAATTATGTAGGTCAGCACGATCAGCACCATCCAGTTCAACAGCGGCCTGGCCCAGTGGGACCAGGGCAGGTCCCCAATGAAGTAGCGGCGCAGCGAGGCGTCGAATTCCGGGAACGCCGCAAGGGCCGCGTTGAGCCGCGCCGAGACATCCGCGGCCGGCGGCCTTGCGGCCGAGCCGAGATCGGCCTGTATGGCGCGCAGGACGTCGAGGGTCTCCCTGGTCTTGGACACTATGCCGAGGCGCGCGAGTATCCGCTCGCGGACCATGTTGAGCCGGGCTTGTTCGGCGCGAATTGACGCATGCCGGCTCGTGGCCCGGTCAATCTCGGACTGCAAGCCCTCCGCCTCGTCGGCCCTGAGTTTTCCCTTTTTTTCGCTGTTCTCCGCTATCGAGCGCTCAAGCTCCACGAAGGCCGCAACCAGGGCTGCGTCCTGCGCCTCAATTCCTTTCACCTCGTCCTGGAGAGCCTCGATGTTCGCGGCGGGGGCAAGCAGGTCCGCCGCACGCCCGGCCAGCGCGGCGATCCGGGCGGCCGCGGCGTCATCCAGTTCCGCCCCGGCGCCGCGCCCGGAGGCCGTGCGCAGGGCTTCGCGGAGCGGAACAACCGCGCGCTTTCCGCAGACCAGGCGCCGGATGCGGCCGAAGTACGAGGCCGCGTCATCCTCGCCGATGATCGGAATGAAACCCGGGAACGAGTTGAGGTTCTTCGGCAGCCCGCGCCTGAACAGGTCAACCTTCTCGAAGGCGCGCCTTTCAAGCTCCTCGTGAGCGGCCTTCTTCTCCTCCACGAGCCGCTCCTGCTCCGAAAGGTCGGCCCCGGGGTCCTGCCCGCGCATCTCCTGCAGGCGCAGGAGCGCGTCGCGGTATTCCCATGCGGCCTGCCGGATGCCGGGCTCGGACACGAAGTAATTCTCGTTGAGGAAGGGCTCAACGTACCTTTTCCACTCGGTCTGCTCCGTATTCCAGTGCCGGTTGAAAAGGCTGCCGGCCAGCGGCAGGAACTGCTGCGCCAGCCCGTAGGTGGACATCCCGGACGACACCATGGTCATGATGAAGATGATCAGCATTTCCACGGCGCTCAACCTGCGGAACACCCTTAACAGGCGCAGCAGGGGATTGACCAGGAGCACCATGACGAGAAGAAGTATGTAGGGAAACAGCGGTATCTGGTTCGCGGTCGGCTGCATGGTCCTTCGATTCTCGAGGAACATCGTCAGGCATGCGAAGGCCGCGGCGAAAATCGCGCCGAGCAGGATCGAGCGGCCGGTGATGCGGTTGTCCTTGTTGTTCATGAAGATGCCCGCGCCTGGTTTGAGGCCGCGGAGTCGCCCGCCGCGAACAGGCCGCCGCCTTTCTTTAAATATTCCGTGTGTTCGACCGGCTCGAGATTGCGCCAGCGCATCAGGTAGGTCCGCATGGTCTCGAGAAAAGGCTTGTTGGTTGTGACCCAGTTGGAGTCCTGGCCCGAAACCCTGACGGCGTCCATCGCGATGCGGTAGGTCTGGACGGCTTCGTCAAAGGCGGCGGTAAAAATGACCTTCTGCGTCACGCCCAGGTCGAACGGCGCCAGGGCCACGTCGTACTCGAGCCTGAAGCGCTCCCGGCCTTTTTCGTCACTGTCAACCGCGGTTCTTGCGCGGCCGGCTATCAGGTCGCCAAGCGACGATTCCGTGAAGCGCCCGAAATAGTCGTCAAGGTAGGCCAGCGTTCCCGTGATGAGCGCGCGGGGATATATGAACGGCAGGTCCACGCGCATGCGGTTGCTGTCGTGGGGCGGCATGGACCACTTCCGCTTTCCGGAAGGAACGGCGACCTTCGTGGCGACAACCGCCGGGTACAGGGTCGAGAGCAGAACCACGGCCATGGTGAAGAATATGACGTACATCACTATGAGCGAGGAGAAGTTCAGGTTGAGCCCCTTCACCAGTTCGGTCTTGACCAGCGCCATGCTTAAAAGCTGCCCGATCAGGTATCCGCCGACCGCGCCGATGACGCCGTACACCATGGATTCGGCCAGGAAGAAGATGGCTATGTGCGTCGGGTTCAAGCCGATCGCGTTGTACACGGCTATTTCCTTCTTGCGCTCGAACACGCTCCCCAGCATGGTGTTCAGGATGATCGTCCCGGAAATCAGCAGCGGCACGAGCAGAAGCGCGAGCCCGCCTATCTTTGTGCGGTAGCCCTCGCCCACGTAGTACACGCCCGCCGCAACCTTGTTCCTGCCCTCGGGGTCCGTGCTGAAGCCCTCCCGGCTGCCCGTGAAGAAACGCGAGGCGCTCGTGATGGTGAGCAGGTCGTTCACGGCGGCCCAGAGATTTTCCCCGGGATTGAGGCGGACCGAAACGCTGTAGGGCTCCGCGCCGAGCCTGCGCGCGGTGTCGACGGGCAGGATCAGAAGCGAGGGCATGTCCGCGTAAAACACCCCCGTGTCGTCGGGCAGCTCCGACGACAGCTCGGAGGACTCCTGCTGCTTTTCCTCCTGGATCGACTTGATGGGCATCAGGGGGTGATTGTTTAAGTCCTTTATCTTGATGAACTCGTCGTCATCGAGAATCCCGACCACGGCAAAGGTCCGGTTGTTGAAGCGGATGCTGGCCTCGCCAAGGCGCTCCGGGCCCACACCCAGCGCATCGGCCATGCCCCGGGTCAGCACGACCTCCTCGGCGTCATCAGACTGGAAGAAACGGCCGGAACGCACAGGCATGGGCTGGAGGAACCCGTTTTCGGAAGCCGGCAGGCCCAGGACGGCGTCCGCGAGCGCGAAGCTGCCGTTGTCGGCAAACAGCCGGAGCGGGACGACGCTCTTGCCGACAATGGAGGGCAGCGTCGGCAAGAGCCAGCGCCGGACGTGAATGTCGGCGCGGCCGTGGAACAGGTTTTGGAAAGTCCGGAGGGTCGCCTCGTCCATCCGGTTGTTCCCGGGCCAGTGGTACATCAGGCCGGTGTACGGCGCCTCGTGGCCGGACGATATCATGGTGGGGCTCATCTTCTTGGAGACGCTCGTAAAGGCCAGCATGGTGAAGGTGATCAGCACGATGGTCGCCGTGGTCAGCGAGGTCCGGATGCGGCGGCGCTTCATGTTGTTCACGCCGATCAGCATCGCCTTCTGGCCGACCATTGAAGCGCCCGCCTGGCTAAGGCCGGAAACGGGCGTGTTGGAAAACAGCAGCTGCATCTCGCCCTCGAACCGGCCGCGGAGAATGCTTATGACGAACAGGCCGAGCGAGCCCATGATGAAGGCGATGAGAATGGCCTCGGGGGACTGGGCGATGCGGAATGCCGGGTGGATCAATCGAAACACGATGAACGTGATTGCGAAGAGCGCCGCGAACAGCGCCAGCTCATGTTCAATCCGCTTGAAGCTGAACAGGAGCTTGCCCACGAACAGGCAGAAGGGCAGCATGAGCGCCATGTAGAACACCAGGGCCTTGAGCATGTCGTTCAGCATGCTCGTGATCTGGCCGTAAGCCTTGCGGTAGGCGCCCGATGCGAAATACAGCTCCCGGAGCGAATCAAGGTGGCGGAACGCGGAGCGGGCCGTCTCGAACAGGGCCAGCGTTTCCGTGCCAAGTGCCACGAATTCCTTGGCCAGCTCGTCGGTGACCCCCTTCATCTTGCCCAGGCGGCTGTTGACCAGGAACGACATGTCGCGCGCGGACGCCGCGAAAATGTCCGGCCCGATTTCCTCTGCCGAGACATAGCCTTCGCCCTCCGGGTAAAGCTCGCTCGATTTCAGGGCCAGCGCCGACGCCAGTATCTTGATGCGCTGGCCCGGCTCGAAATAAAACGCCGCCGGGCCCCAGGACGAGATCGGGCTTTTCTTGGACAGCGTGGCGGAAGCCGCGGAAATGCCAAAGCTCTGCGGCGCGGCGTTGAGACTGCCGTCGAGGAGATTGTAGCCCATGGTCATGATCGGGCCCGCCGAGATGTTCGCGGTGTAATCCCTCTCGTATATGGGCCTCTCATCGCACTCGAACAGGGGCAGGGCTACGTTCGAAACGCGGCGGTCCAGGCTGGAGGAGCGCCGGGTTTCCACCGCCCCGGCGTCGATCACGTGATCAACCCGGACAAAATCCGGCGACAGATGGTATGCCGCCGTACAGAGCTTCGTTGATTCAGGAGCGATGATTCCTATGAAGGAAGCCATTGCCCGCTCATCCGTGAGCCCGACATACCTGTTAAGCACGTCGCCGTTGACGATGACCCTGGCCTTGTCGCCCAACATGGGAACCTGCATCGCCACCATTGACCCCGGAACGGGCAGCGTGGGCACGACCGAGGCCGCAAACTTGTCATACTTGAACGAGCCCACGCGCACGAACCAGATCGGCTCGGTCGGGGGCGGCGTCAATTCCGAAGGCAGCGTGATCTCCGGATCGTCCAGAAGCGCCTCAATCAGCCCCGCGGCAAATGTGAAAGCGCCGGTGACCGCGTCGCGATCCAGGGCGTCGAACGTATCGGCCGGCGAAAACGCCTGGCCGTCGTCGCCAAAGGCCGTTCGCAGGCCAAACGCCGGGGTTCGGTTCGCGCGCTGAAAGCACTGGACAACCATGGACTCGTCGCCGAAGAAATGGCCTTCCGGCATGCCGCCCCGCTTGGTCATGGCGTCCACGAAATAATCCGTTCCGCCCGCTTCCTCCAGGCGCGCGGCTATTTCCGCCGCGTTCTGGCCCCAGGAAAGAGGCCAGTTCTGGATCCCGGTCCAGTTGCCCGACCAGAATCCCACCTGGCGCCCGGTCCAGAGCGCCTCAAGCGCAATCACGAATTTCACGAGCCTGCCGTCCAGGGCCTGGCGGATTGCGGTGTTGCCGGCGTTCATCTCCAGTTCCGCCCGGCTCACCACGGACCAGCGCCGGTTTTCATCATGAACGCTGGAGACGTAGCCCCGCAGCAGGGTTACCTCCTCCGGCGTGAGATCCGAGAGCGTGGTGCATATGCCCACCTTGTTGAACAGCGTCAGCAGGTTTACCAGCTTGTCCCTGCCGGCCTTGATGTCATCGGCCTTCTTCCGCCTTTCCGGAGTGTCCTCGGGCGAGGCTTCATACAATTTCATCTGCTCGCTCTTGAGCAGGTTGATGTCGCGCTTGAGCCGGTTCACGATCGGCTCCTTGACCGAGCGAATCTTGCCGGTGGACGAATCCGTCAGGCTCCGCATGGCTATCAGGAATTGGTGCTCCTCGGCCGTCGGCGGGTCAAGCTTGAGTTTCCCGTACTGCTCGCTCAGCGCCTCCTGGCTTCGAATATCCGTGAGCACCGAGTCCAGAAGCCCCTCGATCCGATCCCTGGGCATGAGCAGGTTCCAGGCAAGCATGCGCTCGCCCTGAAAATACTGGGTGTGCCCGTTCACGGCCACCAGCAGCGCGCTCCTGGCCGGCGGCGCCTTGGAGAAACGCTCAAAGAGCTCCATGAGAAGCCCGAGGTTCATCGCCGATTGCGCGCCCGTCGCCAGTTCGGGCACCAGGCTCAGGCAGTCGATCGGCGCGGTTATTGCCACAATTTCCTGCTGGAGATTCTTGTCCGATCCCGGGATCAACACCCACAAATCCCGCAAAATCGCGTCCTCCCAGAACGACGGCTCAGCCTCGATTCGGGCATCGAGAATTCCGCCCGGAGCGCGCTTTATGCCGTCCCTCAATTCCGCGCCGTCAGCAGCTGAAACAAAATACCGGGGAACCCGCACCTCGGTGCCATGTACCTTGTCCGTGACTTCGCTCGGATAGTACCTGTTGGTCTGGCCTATGAACACAAACCCTTCCACGCCAAACCTTAACAGCGAATGCCACTCGCGGCCCGACTCGAACTCCATGAGAACTACGGCGCCCGCAAGGTTCTTGCCGTCAAGGGCTTTCAAATCCTCCGCCCGGCCGCGCCCGGCATAGACAACACGAGCAGCAAAATTCGTATGCGCAAAGTTCCCGGGCCGAATGGCGGAGGGATGCATGGCATGCATGGGAACGGATTTGCCGCCTGATGGAATCAGCCTGGCCGCGCCCGGCTTGAACACTGGCGCATGGAACCGTATTTCGCCGTGCTGGAACCCCGATGCCTTGAACAGGCTGTCGATCCGCGCCTCAACGGCGAGATTGCCCGGCGACCCGGGAAAGCGGACTTCCGCGCCCCGCAACAGGGCCATTGTCTTTTCAACAGGCAGCCCGCCGGCAACCGTGGCTTTTTCGGCCGCCGCGCCGGCGCCTGCCCCGGAAAAAGCCAGGATGATCAGGCTCAATCCGGCGCAAAGCACGCGGTGATTCAGTGCGATTGTCATTTCTGAAACAGTTCCACCAAACGGTTGAAAGGTTTATACACTAGACGATCTCGGAGTTCCTGTCCAGAAGCTAAAGCGTATAAAACAAAAAAACCAATCCGGGAGGCAGGATTCAGCCTGGAAAGAGCAATCGAATATCCAATATCCAATTTTGAGGACGAGGGGATAGGATATAGGGGAGAGGAGAGAG
>JAAZAB010000570.1 GCA_012514555.1 Lentisphaerota bacterium | reverse complement strand
TTGTTGGATATTGGATATTCGATTGCTCTTTTTAGGATGAATCGTCACCTTGTCAGTTCACCCTGTAGCACGCATCGAGCGGAAACGCGTTTTTCACATGCCTGATCCGAATGACCCCGGCGGCCGGCGAGCCGACCACCTCCACGACATCGAACCTGAACCGCACGTGGCGCGCCCGCAGGGTCTTGAGATAGCGGACCGCGGCGCGGGAGAGCGCGTGCCGCTTGCGGCGGCCAACGGCGGAAATCGGCGCGCCCAGGGCCTCGTTCGCCCGCGTCTTGACTTCGACGAACACGAGCTCTTCACCGTCGCGGGCGAGCAGGTCTATTTCGCCGCGGCGCCCGACGCGCACCCTGCGCCCAAGGATGCCCAGGCCGCCGCGCTCGAGCAAGGCCTCGGCCTGTTGCTCGCCCCAGAGCCCGGAATCCGGACCGGGCCCGTCATTGCCTTTCTTTCCGAAGCGCCCCGCAAGCGCCCGGAACAGGACGGCAACCTTCTCCGGAATTCCCATGTGTCCCCTCGCAGCCGCGGGCCATCCGCGCCCGAATGGCCTCGATATCCCGGACAGGGCGGAACGTCCTCCTGTGCTGGACCATGGGCCCGTGCTTCAGCAGCGCGCGGATGTGCAGGGCCGTTCCGTAGCCCTTGTGCTTCTGGAAATCATACTCGGGATGCGACTGCCCAAGCTCGTCCATCCACCCGTCGCGCGTGACCTTTGCTATCACGCTGGCAGCGGCTATGGAGAGGCTCCTTGCATCGCCCTTGACAATGGCCGTGGAAGGGCACGGCAGCCCGGGCACGGGCAGACCGTCCACCAGGATATGCTCCGGCGCCGCAGGCAGGTTTCCCAGCGCCCGGATCATGGCCTGGTGCGTGGCACGCAGGATGTTGATGGAATCGATCTCATCGACGCCCGCGAAGCCCACGCCGATCTGGACGAGCGGCGATTCGGTAAGGAGGCGGTGGAAGTGCTGACGCTGCCGGATGGAAAGCTGCTTGGAATCCGTCAGCAGCAGGTAAAGGCGCTCGTCCTCCGCCTCGATGTATTCGGGATCGAACACAACCGCGGCAGCCACCACGGGCCCCGCAAGGGGGCCGCGCCCTACCTCATCCACGCCGGCTACCCGGCGCAAGCCCTGCCGCCAGAGCTCGCGCTCATGTTCCAGCATGCATACGCTTGCGGTTGTATCAGGCATCTGCCATTTTCAGGCGGGCAACCTTGCCTGAGCGCTCGCGGAGGAAATACAGCTTCGCGCGCCGGACCTGGCTTGAACTTTCAACGACGATTTTCGCTATGCTCGGCGAATGAAGGGGAAACACCCGCTCCATGCCCTCGCCGAACGATACGCGCCGGACCGTGATGGTCTCGGTCGCGCCCCCGCCCTTGCGCGCGATCACCACGCCCGAAAATACCTGGATGCGCTCCTTGCCGCCTTCCTTGATCCGGACCGAGACCTTGACGTTGTCGCCAATCTTGATCCTGGGCAACTCGTCCTTGCGCAGGTTTGCCTTGTTGATCTTCTCAAGCAATTTCGTGGCCATGCTGCTCTCCCTGTCTGCCTGTTGTTGCGTTATGCCAATAAATCCGGACGCCGCTCGCGCGTCCTTTTCTGCGCCTGTTCCCGGCGCCACTTTTCAATTTCACCGTGGTCCCCCGACAAAAGCACCCCGGGCACTTTCATGCCCCTGAAATCCGCGGGGCGCGTGTATTGCGGATACTCCAGCGCCCCGTCGCAGAACGAGTCCTGCCCGGCCGCGCCTTCCGCGCCAAGCACGCCCGGGATCAGCCTCACTGCCGCATCTATCACCACTGCCGCCGCGAGGGTCCCGCCGGTCAGGACATAGTCTCCTATCGAAATCTCGTCCGTGGCCAGCGCCTCGCCGACCCGGTGGTCCACGCCCTCATAATGCCCGCACAGAAAAATCAAGTGCCTGGCGCAGGACAGCTCAAGGGCCGCCCGCTGGTCAAACCTGCGCCCCTGGGGCGTCATCAGAATCACCCGCGCCTCCGGGCTCCGAAGCGCCTCCACGGCCCTGAACAGGGGCCCGGGCTTCAAAATCATGCCCGGCCCGCCGCCAAACGGCCGGTCGTCCACGGTCTGATGCCGGTCGTTCGCGTAATCCCTGAGGTTCACCACCCTGAACCGGACCGCCCCCTTCTCCGCGGCCCGCTTGAGCATGCTCTGGCCGAGAAACCCGTCAAGCATGGCGGGAAAAATGGTGACAATGTCTATCTGGAGAGCGTCCCCCATGCTTCACTACTCAACCACTTCCAGCACCGCCTTGCGCCCCTGCTTGGCGGCAAGCCCGGAAAGCAGCGTGCGGATCGCCCCGATCGTCTTCCCGTTCTTCCCTATCACCCGCCCCATGTCGCCCGAATGGCAGCGTAATTCGATTATCACATTCCGCCTGCCGTCAAGGCTGGTGATCAATACTTCGCCGGGATGATCCACAAGCGCTCTGATGATGTGCTCAACAAAGGCGTTCATCATGCCTGCGCCGGTTTTTCCGCGGTTTCAGCCGCCGGCGCTTCAGCCGGAGGCTGTTCGGAAGCCGCGGCAGCGGACGCCGCCAGGGCCGACGCTGCATCGCGCCGGGCGCGATTGACAAGGCTGCGCACCGTCTCGGTCACTTGCGCGCCCTTCCTGACCCATGCCTCGATGGCTTCCAGCTTGAGGGAATAGTTTTTCCCCTCCCTCTTGGGATCATACCATCCCAGGATCTCAAGGGAGCTGCCATCCCGGGCCGACCGGATATCCGCAGCCACAATCCGAAAACACAAATCGTTGTTGGCGCCCACCCTGCGGCACCGAATCTTGACTGCCATTCTGCCCTCCACGCTGGTTCGCTGTTGATTGAATAAACCCGAATACTAACATGCCTCCGGCCTGTTCGCAAGCCTATTTTTTTGATAATTAAATAATAGCAGCTATTCAGGCGCCGGCGGTGCAACATATTCCCGGCAGGGCACCACCGCGAAGCCGCTGGCGTCCGGCCTGGCCTTCCGTAGCAGGCCGCATGTCAGCGGCGTAGCGTAGCGCCTGGCGGCTTCCGCTGTCATGGGGATTGTCAAGTAAAGTTGATTGTTGAGGGCTTCTTGAAAAAGCTTATTTCTTCTTTGTCGGACTGACCCCTAGGGCTCCGATACAGGCCTTCACATCAAGAGGCAACTCCAAGATTCTCGGACTGACCC
>JAAZAB010000569.1 GCA_012514555.1 Lentisphaerota bacterium | reverse complement strand
TCGCCGTAGTAGGCGCGGCTTTCGATCTCACGGATGCCCGCGAACGGCGGGAATTTTGAGCGCAGCGGGTGCGCGTTGAACCGCTCGATCAGCACCTCGGCAAGGCGCTTGATGCTCGCCTCGTTGTCCGGGTTGCCTATGTTGAAAATCTCGCCTTCGCACACGCCGTTCGGATTCTCTATGATCCGGAACAGGCACTCCACGCC
The DNA here is from genome assembly GCA_012514555.1 of Lentisphaerota bacterium. Taxonomy (GTDB): domain Bacteria; phylum Verrucomicrobiota; class Kiritimatiellia; order JAAZAB01; family JAAZAB01; genus JAAZAB01. The sequence goes on along the minus strand of JAAZAB010000569.1, from coordinate 1,793 downwards.
TTCCGATACGTCGGTGAAACACCGCTTCTGCTCGCCGCCGTCCACGAGCCGGATCGGCGAGCCTTCCACCAGGTTGAGGATCAGCTGCGTTATCGCGCGCGAGCTTCCGATGCGGGCCGACATCAGGCTGTCAAGCCGGGGCCCGATCCAATTGAACGGCCTGAACAGCGTGAAGCGGAGCCCTTCCTGCTTGCCGTAAGCCCATATCACCCGGTCCAGGAGTTGCTTCGAGCAGGAGTATATCCAGCGCTGCATGCGGATCGGGCCGACGATCAGGCGGGAATTGTCCTCGTCGAACTCGGCGTCGTCGCACATGCCGTACACCTCGGACGTGGAGGGAAAGATGATGCGCTTCTTGTACTTGACGCAATAGCGCACGATCCTCAGGTTCTCCTCGAAGTCCAGGTTGAACACGCGTATGGGATTGCGGGTGTATTCGATCGGCGTGGCTATTGCCACCAGTGGAAGAACCACGTCGCACTTGCGGACGTGGTACTCGATCCATTCGCGGTGAATCGAGATGTCGCCCTCGGCAAAGTGGAAATCAGGATGCTCCAGCAGGCGCGCGATCTTGTCCGAAGCCAGGTCCATTCCGTGCACGGCGTACTTGCCGCTCGCAAGCAGCCGCTCGCTGAGCGCGTTGCCGATGAACCCGTTGACGCCCAGGATCAGCACGCTGGTTTTCCGGGCCGCGGCCCGGCGCCGCGTGTCGCCAAGGACCATGCCCTTGCCCAGCGACGCCGCGGCCGCGGCCTGCGGGCCGGTCATGTAAAGCTGGTCTTCCACCTGGGCAAAGTCAATCTGGAGCGCATCCTGGCCGCATGCGACCACGAACGGCGAGGTCGTCAACACGGTTCCGGGCGCGCCGCCTGCCCTGCCCTCGGCCACGGCGGCGGACCACACCAGCAATTTGCGGTCAGCAACGCGCGTGAAGGCGCCGGGATAAGGACGCGTAACGGCCCGGACCAGGTTCCTGATATCGGCTGCCGGGCGGTCCCATTTGATTTCGCCGTCCGCCGGCTTGCGGCCGCCGAAAACAGTCGCCTTGGAATGGTCCTGCGGGGTGCGCTTCGCCCTGCCCGCGATCAAATCCGGAAGGGCCGTGTCAAGCAGGGCCGAGGAGGCCGCCTCAAGCTTGCCGAACAGGGTCAGGGGCGTGTCGTCATCAGCTATGGCCACCCGCTTCTGCGCCACGATGTCGCCGTCATCGGCCTTCGGGGTCATGTAGTGCAGAGTCACCCCGGTTTCCTTCTCGCCGTTCAGCAGCACCCAGTTGACCGGGCACCTGCCCCGGTACCGCGGCAGAAGGGACCCGTGCAGGTTCAAGGCGCCCTTGGGGAAGACATCGAGCACGGCTTTCTTTACCAGGTTCCGGTAATAGAAGGAAAACAGGATGTCCGGATTGAGCGCGCGCAGCTTGTCCACCCACATCGGGTGATTGATGTTGTCGGGCGCGAACACGGGGATATTGTGTTCAGCCGCCACTACCGCGACGGAACGGAACCACACGTTCTCGCCGGGGTCGTCGCGGTGCGTAAACACCGCCGCGATTTCAACGCCGTTCCTCAGCAGGGCCTCGATCCCCGCACAGCCGATGTTGTGATATGCCAGGACAACTGCTTTCATTTGTATCGCTTTCTGTTTCCCTTTGTGACGCCGCATGGGGCTTCATGCAAACGCGCAAAAAAATAACCCGCCGCGGCTCAAAAAGCAAGCGCGCATTCAAAATGGCTTTTTCGGGCCTGCCTCATCTCCGGCACATGCCAATGGGCTGTAATGCCGTTACATGCTTG
>JAAZAB010000568.1 GCA_012514555.1 Lentisphaerota bacterium | reverse complement strand
TGATGATTTCCACGAGCGGGGATTCGTGGGCCTCGTTGACGTTGCTGACTTCGAGCCTGTAATAGGGGCCTTCGCCCGGAGCCAGCTTGACGCGGTCCTTGCGCGCGTCCAGGAAGCGCGTGTAATCGTATATCTGCTCGGGCCCGGCGATGGTCGCCCATTTGCCGCCGTCGGGACCGGCCTGTACGGTTACGAGTTTTTCGAAGTTCCGGAGGGGCGATATGATGCGCAGCGCATCCGGCGCGCCCTGCCCGGGGCCGCGTTTGAAAATGACTTCGAAACGGTTGTCCGGGAGCTCTTTGAAGGATATGGTCTCGGGCTGTATCTCGCGCTCCCGGGTGAATGACTGGACCAGGTGGAGCCTTCGGATGCAGAACGGGGTCTCTTGCCCGGCCTCGTCATGGAGCCTGATGTTGTTCATGCTCATGTTGAGGTGTTCATAAACGTCCGCGTCAAGCGCTATGCACGCGACTTCGCCGCGCGAAGTGTCAGGCGGTGCGACGCGCTTGAGGAACGTGAAGGATTCGATGGGCGTTGCCGCCTGGGCGGCGAGCGCGAGGAGCGCCGGAATAAGTGTGAACAGTTGTTTCATGGATGCTCCCTTTCGACGCTGGTTTCCGCCGGTTCATCCCCGTCCTGCTGCCGGCCGAAGCGGAGATAGGCATAGGCGCCGGCCAGCAAGCACAGCCCGGTCGCCGCCATCGCCAACACCCGGTAAATGGCGGGCATGCCGTGCAAATCTACGAGAAATATCTTGATAACGACAATGGTGAACAGCGTCAGGCCTATGTAACGCAAGGGCTTCACTTCGAAAACTATGCCGCCGGCGAGGAAGCTTGCGGCAAAGACAGCCCAGAGCATTGACAGTCCGCCGTCGCGGAACACGGGCAGTTTCCAGTGCAGCAGCGTGTTGGCCTCCAGCGTGGCGAAGAAAAAAAGCAGAGCCAGGCCGGAATAGCCGAAAAGCGAAGGAACGGGCCGGGTCGCCTTGCCCGCGCCGCGCAGCGTGTGCCAGGCTAACCCGAAGAGCGCCAGGACAGCGCCGAAGTCCAGCCAGCGCATGAGCGAATCAAGCGGGGCGTATGCCTGGTCGAAAAAGAACCTTTCTTCCATGTTCCATATCGCGGTGTCCGCGAACACGGCCTTGACTGCCGCAACGGCTGCGAACAGGAGGCATGCGCCCAGCATAACCTGGCGCCGCTCGGACAGGAACCGGAACAGGAAGAAAAAGGCGAAGGCGCACCAGACCGCGGTCAGCGCGGCCGGTTTCAGGGGCCGGTAGTAGTCAAGCAGGATGTCGAATTCGCACTGGAGATAGACGCAGAGCGATGCGATCAGGCCCCAGAAGAAAATCTCAGCCGCAACCGGCGGATTGAACATCGCCGGGATGTCGTTGCCGGCTTGAATGACGGAGCCCTGCGCGCCCGCCGCGGCAAAGAGCGATTCCCGCACGGCGCGGCGTTCGACATAATGGGCGCCGAAAACCGAGGCGATGGCGACGCCGAATGTCCAGAGCCGGTCCGCCATGCTTGCGAGATACAGGCGCATGGACTCCGGCGCGCCCGCGCCGTGGTAATTGCGGACGAAATCCCAAGCTGCCAGCCTGAAGAATACGATGAAGAACAGGGCGTGCCCGAGCAGGCGCAGGAACTGGCATCTGATCCGTCCGCCCAGCCACACGAACATCAACGCTTCGAGCGAGAGGCATATTGTGCGCGCGTCCTTGTCCATGATGATCGGAAAAGTAATTGTCGCGAAAAATCCCGCCAGCGCCATGAGGCTCAGAAGCAGGGGCCGGTCGGTTATGCGGCGGCGCAGGAAAACCGCAAGGTGCAGGATGAAGAACAAGGCAAGGCCGAAGGTCAGGATCGCCGGGTACGGATTGCCGGCCGCGCGCTTTATGAGCGGATACGCGAGCAGGGCGTAGGCCCCGGCGTTAAAAATGAGATGCAGGATTTCAAGGAGCGTGGAATGAATGCCGCGCCGGATATTGTGCAGATAGACCACCGCTGACTGAACGTAGAAAAAGAGCGAGAGAAAGAAGATGACCACATTGAAGTCGGAGACGGTGTACTTCTTCATTGCGGCAATGAAAAGGCCGTACGTGAAGACGAATCCGAGGTAGTTGAGAATCCGCCACTGTTTCTTCAGCGCAATTGCCAGGATGCCAAGGTCCAGCATGAGAATGTAGGCGAACAGCACGGGGAAGTTGGATTCTCCGGTGGAAAGCAATATGGGCGTGGAAAAGCCGCCGATTATGCCAAGGATGGCCACCAGCATGGACCCGGTGCGCAGCGAGAGGACGCCCGCGGCAACGGTGACAAGGGCCATGAGCCCGAAGACAATCGGCACGGAAGAGATCAGCTTGAACATCATGGGTCCGACGGCGTACATGCTGAAATAGAGGACGGCCAGCCCCCCGCCCATGAAGCCATGCCCTATCAGGCTCCAGCGCCCGCCAAGCAGGCGCAGGCCTCCGATCAGCAAGCCCACGCCGAAGAGCGTGCTGATGCCGACCCGGCCCAGGGGTCCGACGAGGCCGTGCTCGATGGACCATGACAGGAAATAAGCCACCGCGCCCACGAGGAAAACGATGGTCAGCCGCATCAGCCATGTGGCGGCAACGGCCCTTTCAGTGGCGCCATGCACTCTCCTGAATTCGTCGCCCACGAGAAACCACTTCCAGATCATGGCCAGCGTTTCGCCAAGCGCGCTTCTGGGGCGCGCCGGCCCGATCGGCGCCAGATCGCAAGGCTGACGCGGGAGCGGCGGCGGCATCGAATCGGGCTGCCGGGATGGCGCCCGGGCAACGGTGGCTTCCGGCGGCAGGGGCGGCGGAAGGCGCGCGTGCGCCGCCGCGGGTTCAGGGGCGGCGGGCGCGGGCGGAGGCGTCAGCACGGCGCCTGGAAGACCGGGCGCGGCTGGATGCTCTTGCCGCAGCGGAACGGGCGACGCTGCCGGCGGCTGGTCGGGCGCGGGAACGCCAATGCGCAGCCGCGCGAGAAGCGTGCGGATGTTGTCAAGTTCGCGGCCCAGGGATTCCACGGTCGAGCGGATCGAGAATATTTGCCAGACCGTAACAACCACGAGAGCCAGGGTCAGGAAGGTAATAAATCCCATGGGCGTGACCTCCTGTATAGGTTCATAAAGCTTTTGTCCGGTTTGTTGGCATGGCATACGCCGCATGCGGATTACGGGCTATTCTGCCAGTTTGCGTATGGTTCTTTCAAGGACATTCGCCAGGGCCGCCATGCGGTCGTAATCCAGGGTGTCCGGGGTGTCGGCCTCGGTGTGATACCGGGGATTGCGGAAATGGGCGGTATCGGTGAGCATTACGGCCGGAACGCCTGTTTTCCAGAATGACCAGTGGTCGGACCAGGCCACTCCGGTGACAGAGGCCGGCAGGGCCGCGGACAGTGCCGGCACGCCTCCCGCGCGCAGGGCGGATGCGGTTTCCGACGCCAGTGCCGAGGATTGCGTGTTTCCGATCACGCCGACAAAGTGGCCGGTAGTTGGAAAAACGCATCCGAATATCCGGCTCGGATAGCGCTGGGTCCGGGGTTCCTCGGAGTAGCAACCCAGCATTTCCAGACAGAGCATTGAGCGGATGCGTTCGCCCCGGTTCGCGCAGCCCTTGGCGTAGACAAGGCTGCCCATGTCGGCTGTCTGGAAAAAGGGCGGCTCTTCGTTCGCAAAAGCGACGAAGCGCACGGTGATGCC
>JAAZAB010000056.1 GCA_012514555.1 Lentisphaerota bacterium | reverse complement strand
TGCGCCCGGGACCCCGGGCGAAATCGAAATACGGGGAAAGAACGTTTTCCTGGAGTACTGGCGAAGGCCGGACGATACCAGGAAGGCGTTCAGGAACGGCTGGTTCAGGACCGGGGACGTTGCCGTGATCGAGAACGGGATATGGCGGATCCTTGGGCGCAGCAGCGTGGACATTATCAAGACCGGGGGCGAGAAAGTTTCGGCGCTGGAAGTCGAGGAGGTCCTGCTGACACACCCCGACATACGGGAGTGCGCTGTGGTGGGCGTGCCCGATCCGCTCTGGGGCGAGAGGGTCTGCGCGGCGCTGGTCCTCGGCGAGGGCAAAACGCCGGATATCGAAACGCTGCGCGCCTGGTGCAAGGAGCGCATGGCCCCTTTCAAAACGCCGAAAAACTTCGCCGCAGTTGAAAAGCTGCCCAGGAACGCCATGGGCAAGATCATCAAGCCGGACGTGAAAAAGCTCTTTGCCTGAGCAGGGCAGCGCCCTCGATTGCCGCGTGCCAAGCCGCTGGGTTCAGCCCCAGACGCCGGGAATCGGCGCGCCGCACGCGCCGCATTTGCCCTTGACGATGCGCACCTCGTCCACGCTGAACCCGTACCGCCTGATGACCGTCGCGCGGCAGGCCGGGCAGACGGTGTCCTGTCCCTCCTCGCCCGGCGCGTTCCCGGTGTAGACGAAGCGGATTCCCTGTTCCAGGGCGATCGCCCGCGCGCGCCTGAGCGTCGCCGGCGGAGTCGGCGGAATGTTTCGCATCTTGTACTGCGGATGGTACCGGGTGAAGTGCAGCGGCACGTCCGGGCCGAGCTCCTTGAGAATCCAGTCGCTCATGCGCCTGACCTCGCCGGGCGAATCGTTCAATGTCGGGATGAGCAGCACGACAATTTCGAGCCAGACCCCGCCGCCCCTGAGCCGCTTGAGCGATTCCAGAACAGGATCGAGGAACCCGTCGCACACGTCGCGGTAAAACCCGGGGGTGAACGCCTTGAGATCGACCTTTACGGCCTTGACCAGGCCCATCAGCTCCTTCTGCGGCGCCGCGGAAATGAAACCGTTGGTCACGACCACGCTCTCCACGCCCGCGGCGCGGCCGGCGCGCGCGCAATCGGCCATGTACTCGTAAAAGACCGTGGGCTCATTGTAAGTGTAGGCTATCACCCGCGCGCCGGAGCGCGCGGCGGCGGCGGCAACGGCATCCGGCGTAGTATAGGCAGGCGCGGGCGATATGTCCTCGGGCCGGGACTGCGAAAGCTCCCAGTTCTGGCAGAACTTGCATTCGATGTTGCATCCGGCCGTGGCCATTGAATAGGCCTTGCTGCCGGGGTACACATGAAAGAGCGGCTTCTTTTCGATCGGGTCCACGTGCACGGACGCAGGATACCCGTAGACCAGCGAATAATAAGTGCCGCCCCGGTTCTCGCGCACCTCGCAGTAGCCGCGCCTGCCGTCCGGGACCACGCAGGCGCGCGGGCATATTCCGCAGCGCACAGCGCGGTTGGCCAGCTTTTCGTAAAACCGGGCCTCGCGGATCGCCGGCGCTGCGCCCGGGGCGTCGGCCGCTGCGCAAGCGCGCCAGCCGCCGCAGACCAGGCCGCCGGCCGCACCGGCCGCGGCCATGCACAGGAAGTCGCGCCTGGATACGGCTGCTCCCGATGGCGCGTCGCCCCGGATATATTGTTTGCGCACACTCACGTTATTTTTCCCCGCGATAATTCGGACAGCCTCGCAAACAAACGAGCCTATGCCTTGAATGATAGGCGGCGCAGCGCGGAATTTCAAGAACGAAGGCGGCGGAAATGAGGGGAGAGGGGATAGGGGATAGGAAAGAGGGGAGAGGAGAGGGTTCAGGGTTTTTGAAGAGAATATCCAATATCCAAGGATAAGGAACAGGGAGAGACCTGCGCCTCTGCGGGGGATATGCCTTCCTCTTCTGTAGCGCGCCACGGTGTGGCGCGATTTCCCGCCCATGAGGACGATAACGCGAACGTGCTGCTCAGCGCCGGCGCAGAAGTTCAAGAGCTGTCTCGACGACGGCGTCCGGGGCGATGCCCGCCATGCAGGCGTGGTCCCGCCTGCGGCAGCGATGCTTGAAGCAGGGCGAACAGGGCGCGCCTTGCGCGCGGATGACGCGGTGGATGTTTCCGCTTGGCCCGGTGCGAACCGGGTCCGTCGGCCCGAAGAGCGCGACCACCGGCACTTTCAGGGCCGCTGCGATATGCATGGGTCCGGAGTCGTTCGAGATGACCAGGTCCATCTGTTTGAGCCATCCCATTGATTCAAAGATGGTCGTGCGGCCGGCAAGGTCCGTAACGCCGGATCCTACAGCCTCCGCTATTGCGCGTGCCGCGGCGCTGTCAGCCCCGCCGCCGAACAGGAAGATGTGCGCGCCCGCCCGCTGCCGCAGAGCCCGGCAGGCGGCGATGAAGGACTCGACCGGCCAGTTCTTGGCCGGCCACCGGGAAGAGG
>JAAZAB010000567.1 GCA_012514555.1 Lentisphaerota bacterium | reverse complement strand
GGAAACAGCAGGACTTCCTCCTTGACCAGGTGCTGTTCCAGGTCCGACTTCAGCCGCCCAAACAGCCCGCTCACCTCAAAGAGCTCCCGATGGTTTGCGCCGTGGGCCCGCAGCACCTTGGCCAGCAGCTGCTCGATCCGGGGCAGCGCCCGGCGCAGGTAGTCGTGATGGGTATCCTCAATGTAGGCGGACAGAACCTCCGGGCTCATGCCGGGAAAGTCCTTCGCCCGCGCGGCGGCCTCGGCCTGCGCCGCCCGCTTTTGCACCATATCGGAAAAATCTGAAAGGGCAAGCCCCTTTTCGGCGAGCGCCTCCGCCAGCGGGCGCTTGCCGCCGCAGCAGTAATCGATGCCCAGCGCCCGGAAAACCGGCAGCGCATCCGGCGTGGCGGCGGCGACGCCGCCGACGGTACTGTCTTGACGCATGATCACGGACAATCCCTCCTCGTCCTTTTTCATTGGAACGCCCCCATTGTAGCAGGGACGGGCGGGAAAGGCTGTGATTTAAATCAAAAATCAGGGGAATTTATGAGAAAAAGCCGCGCGGCGTCAGGAAAGGACCCCCGCCGATTGACGCAGCGCTTCGCGATCGAGAATCAGAAGGCTCTTGCCGCTAATCGAGCGGATGACGCCTTCGGCTTCCAATTGACCCAGCTTCCGGCTGACCGTTTCCCGGGCGATCCCCAGGTAGTTGGCCATGCCCTCCCGGCTGAGGGGAAGGCGGATCAGCACGCCCTCCGGCACCGGTTTTCCGTACTTTTCGGCAAACTCCAGCATCAGCGCGCTGACGCGGGCGTCAACGCTGCGCACGCCAATGCTCCTGAGCGCGTTTTCCATGCGCGCGATGCGCGTCTGCAGCGCTTCCATGACCGCCAGGGCGATGTCGGGATGGTCGGCGATCAGCGCGCGGAAGTCCTCCCGGCTGAAGGCGCAGGTCTTGACCTCTTCCAGCGCTTGCAGCGTGTAGGGGGCCGTCCGGCCGTCAAACAGGTTGCGCTCGCCAAAAAAATCGCCTTCCGAAAACACATACAAAATCTGCTCCCGGCCGTCCGGCGCGATGGTATAGGCCTTGACGCTGCCGGCGTTTACGATCACCAGGTCGTCCAGCCGGTCGCCTTCGGCAAAGAGGATTTCGCCCTTTGGGTATTCCCGGCGGCGGATCAGCGCGGCGACGGACGCCAGGTTTTGCCCGCTCAGCGAGGAAAAGACGGGCACCTTGCCCACGCAGCTTCCGTGCCGGCAGCATCCCCGGCACGCGCTTTGCTCCGCCAAGCCCGACGCCCCCTCCCGCCCTCTGTGCAAACCATTGTACCGATTCGTTGAAGGGATGTCAACACTTCGAGCGCGAGCGAAAGCGGCGCGGCGGCGCATTGAAAAGCCCTTTTGATCGCGGCCGCCGGCGGCCTTCGCGCCCCGCAAACCCCCGCTTTGTAAAATGCCGCAATTTCCGGATGGAAGCCGGGCCGGGCGGAACCCGGACACCGGGCGGGGCGCGGATACCGGGCCGGGCGGAACCCGGACACCGGGCGGGGCGC
>JAAZAB010000566.1 GCA_012514555.1 Lentisphaerota bacterium | reverse complement strand
TTGTTCCCGTTTGCAGAGGCGCTCGCGGGGGAGGCGGTGGCAGTAACCAGCGCGCAGCCGGATGCGGGCGCGCCGCGGGTGGCGGTGGACTATGACCTTGCCACCGAGGAAAACAGCCAGAAAAGCGTGGACGAAGGACATTCACCCTGGAGGCTGGACCCGGCGTTTGTGGCGCAGGTGTTCGTGAGCCTGCAGATCTCGCCGGAAGGGATTGTGGGGGATTATCCCGTTTCAATGGACGACATCAAGATCACGCAAAACGACGGCGTGAACGCTGTGGCCGAGATCGGCGGGGACGGGACGCCCACCAGCCGGGTGTATCTAAAACGCCTGGTGCGGCAGGATTCCACCGGTATATGGACGGTGGTGGGGTACGATCCCAAATAAGATGGAACGAATTCCCTTTTATAATTCGATGCGCGCGCGCAAATGATAGACGCAAAGAAAGAGAGGGAAAACACATGAGAAGGAGAAAACCGGTGGAGCGGCAGACCACCGCGCCCTGGGCCAATATCGAACGGACAAAGGAAGGATCCAGCGTATCCCTTCCGGATGAAGTGATGGCGATGGCCGCCAAGGAGTACGTGGACGAGAACGAGAAATAAGAGTTTGTGCGACCTTCGCCCCAAAGAAAACCAACAATACTAAAAAGACTGCGGCTTTTGGGCAGTCTTTTTTAATACGGTTGAAGGTTTTCTTTTGCGCCGCTTTTCTTTTTTCTAAAAGAAAAGCGGCATATTAATCCTGTGAAAGCTTTTTATAGGCTTCGAAGCGTTCTTTGGCCTGCTGTTCGGATTGGGCGAAGAGGGATTCCGCGCTGTCCGGGAAGGTGTTCTGGAGCTGGGAGTAGCGGATCTCGCCCGTGAGGAAGCCGCGGTAGGGCTGCGAGGGCTCCTTGGAATCCAGCCGGAAGGGGTTTTTGCCTTCTTCTTTCAGCCGCGGGTCGTAGCGGAAAAGGTGCCAGTAGCCCGCGTCCACCGCTTTTTTCTCCTCATGCACGCTCCCGGCCATACCCGTTTTAATGCCGTGGCTGATACAGGGGGCGTAGGCGATGATGAGGGAGGGGCCGGGATAGCTTTCCGCCTCCAGAATGGTTTTTAAGGTGTGGTTCATATCCGCGCCCATGGCGATCTGCGCGACGTACACGCCGCCGTAGGTCACGGCCATGCGGCCCAGGTCTTTTTTGCGGGTGGGCTTGCCCTGGAAAGCGAATTTGGCGACCGCGCCGGCCGGGGTGGATTTGGACGCCTGGCCGCCCGTGTTGGAATACACCTCTGTATCCATCACGAAAAGGTTGACGTCTTCCCCCGACGCCAGCACATGGTCCACGCCGCCGTAGCCGATGTCGTACGCCCAGCCGTCCCCGCCGATCATCCAGACCGAGCGTTTCTCCAGATAGTCCTTAAGGGAGGCGATTTCAGCCAAAAGCGGGTCTTTGGCGTTTTGCGCGAGAAGCTTTTTCACCCCGGCGGCTGCAGCCAGGGAAGCGGGGCCGTCGTCCATGGCGGACAGCCAGTGTTGGAAAGCGGCGTTGAGGCCCGCGGGGAGGGGCTGTTCCACGGCTTTGCGCACGAGCTCCGCAAGGCGGCCGCGCACCTGTTGGTACCCGAGGAGCATGCCCAGTCCGTATTCCGCGTTATCCTCAAACAGCGAGCTTGCCCAGGCAGGACCACGGCCTTCCGTATTGACCGTATAGGCCATGGAAGGTGCGCTCGCGCCCCAGATGGAGGAACACCCGGTCGCGTTGGCGATCATCATGCGCTCCCCGAAGAGCTGGGTCAGGAGCCGGATATAAGGCGTTTCCCCGCAGCCCGGGCATGCGCCGTTGAACTCCATCAGCGGACGGACCAGCTGGCTGCCCTTGACGGTATTGCGCTCCACTTTGTCGGGCTTTTCCGCGAGAGTCATGGCGAATTCCCAATTCCCACTCTGGGCGTCCATCTCGGGCAGGGCGGGCATCATAATAAGCGCCTTGCCCTTGGCGGGGCAGACATCCGCGCAGTTGCCGCAGCCTGTACAGTCCATGGGGCTGAGCTGCACACGGATCTGGTAAGGCTCCAGGCCCCGGCCCATTGCTTTTTTGGTGTGGAAGCCTGCGGGCGCGCGGTCCATTTCTTCTTCATCCAGCAGAAACAGGCGGATGGTGGCGTGGGGGCACACATAGGAACAGCGCCCGCACTGGATGCATTTTTCGATCTGCCACTGGGGCAGGGTGGGGGCGATGCCGCGTTTTTCAAATGCCGTTGTGCCCGGCGGGAACGCGCCGTCTTCCATTCCCTGAAACGCGCTGACCGGAAGAGTATCCCCCTGTTGGGCGG